>PWQG01000105.1 GCA_003556835.1 Gammaproteobacteria bacterium | reverse complement strand
GGAGTAGGTCACGAAGCCGCAGCTGAACCAGGCGGAACAGCCGGCAATATCCGTGATAGCCCGGGCAATCCAGCCACCGGTACAGGACTCGGCGGTGCTCAACTGCCAGCCCTTGCGTGCCAGGGCCTCCCCCAGCTCACGACTGAGTGTGCGCTGTCGTTCTGTCATATGCTTACCCCCCGGAGCATTGTCGCTGATCGTATACGCCCTGCAAAGGGGGGGCAGCTCAGAGCGATCGAGAGGAAGCCAGATGTTCATCCATGCGATCCCCGGCCGCGAAACGTTCGCCCAGATCATGCAGAATCATGTACAGGCAGGGAATCAGGAACAGCGTGAGCACGGTGCCGAACACGATACCGAAACCCAGGGACAGGGTCATGGGAATGACCAGTTGTGCCTGCAGGCTGGTTTCGAACATGATCGGCAACAGCCCCAGGAAGGTGGTCAGGGTGGTGAGCAGGATGGCGCGGAATCGGGCCGTGCCCGCCCCCACCACGGCGTCCACCAGGCGCATACCTTCGCGCCGTCCGCGATTGACAAAATCCACCATGATCAAGCTGTCATTGACAATCACCCCGGACAGGGCCACCAGTCCGAACAGGGACATCATGCTCAGGGTGGTGTCGAACACGATATGGCCGATCAGGGCACCAATCATGCCGAAGGGAATCACCGCCATGACAATCATGGGCTGCACATAGGAGCGCAGCGGAATGGCCAGCAGTGCATAGATCAGGAACATCGCCGCCATGAAAAACAGCACGATGCGCAGGAGCAGTTCATTCTGTTCCTGGGTCGCGCCGCCCAGACCAAAATTGACATCCGGGTAACTCTCCTGCAGCTCCGGGATGTAATTGCGCATGACATCCCGGACCACTGCGGCGGACTGGGCAATCTGCGGGTCCACGTCAGCGGTGACCGACACCGTGCGCTGGCGATCGATCCGGCTGATGCTGGCAAAACCTTCACCAATATCGAAATCGGCCACCTCACTGAAGGGCACCTCACTGCCATCGGCGGTGCGGATGCGCATGTTCTCCAGATTGGCCACCGAGCGGCGTTCGGCCTCGGGGTAGCGCACCATCACCCGCAGCTCGTCGCGCCCCCGCAGGATGCGCTGGGCTTCTTCGCCAAAAAAGGCCTGACGCACCTGGGTACCCAGGGTGCTCGAGTCCAGGCCCAGTTGTTCGGCCCCGGGGCGCAGACGCAGGCGGATCTCGTCCCCGCCCCGGCTGTAGGAGTTGGCCACATCAAACACACCATCGTATTCCGACAGGCGTTGCTCCAGGGCATTGGCCGCCATTTCCAGTTGTCCGTAATCGGCCCCGGTGAGCCGCAGATTGATCGCCGAACCACCGCCGGCGCTGGTGCTGGAGAAGAACCGCAACTCCTGGGTGCCGGGAATGCTGCCTACCCGCTCGCGCCAGCGCTGCTCGATCTCCGGGGCCGTGATCGTGCGGTCCTCGGACTTGGTCAGTTCCACCAGCAGCATGCCGCCGGTGTCACCACTGGTGAACACCATGACATGATCCACCGGATTCTCCTCCGGATAGGCCTCGTTCAGGGTCAGGACGGCCTGCTCCATGCGGGTCAGGGCGGCATTGCGTTCCTCGAACGAGGCGCCATCATTCATCTCCACACTGGCCTGGATGAAATCACTGGGAATATTGGGAAAGAATTCAAAGCGCACCAGATTGCCGATGATGATGCCGGCGCTGATGATGAGCGCGGCAAGAAACAGGGCCACAGTGGCGTAGCGATTGCGCAGGGCCAGCTGCAGGGTCGGCTTGTAGGCACCATGGATGAAGCGCCCCAGCAGGATGGCCACCCGGTCCTGATACCGTTCCAGCAGGTTGCGCTGCTCCGGCGGACTGTCACCGATACGGGTGTGGGCCAGGTGGGCCGGCAGGATGAGCTTGGACTCGATCAATGAGAAGAACAGGCAGAGAATCACCACCATGCCGATGGCTTCGAAAAACGGTGCCACCTGCCCCCCTACCAACAACATGGGCGCAAAGGCGGCAATGGTGGTCAGCACGCCAAACGTGGCCGGCACCGCCACCCGCCTTGTCCCGGCCACCACATTGTCCAGGCTGTGTCCGTTCTTCGACACCTCCGAATGCACACTTTCAGCGGTGATGATGGCATCATCCACCACGATACCGAGCACCAGGATCAGACCAAAGAGGCTGATCATATTGATATCAACCGGAAAGGGGCCCATCGGCATCAGCCAGATCGCACCGAGAAAACTCACCGGAATGCCCACCATCACCCAGAGCGCGATCTTGAGGCGCAGGAAGGTGGTCAGCACCAGGAACACCAGGAAGGCACCCATGGCCAGATTGCCCAGCATCATGTTGAGCTGGGCCCTGAGATAGAAGGCATTGCTGCCCCAGCTTTCGACATTCACACCCGGCGGGAAACTGCCGCGTCGGGATTCGATATACCGCTGCACCGCCTGATCCACGTCGATCACATTCTGCTCGGGAGTGGCCAACACTTCCACATTCAGGGAGCGGTTGCCGTCAAAGCGCGAGAAATTTTCGGTTTCGACGAATCCATCACGCACTTCGGCAATGTCCCGGATCCGCAGGCGACTGCCATCCGGGTTGTTACGCAGCACAATATTGCCATACTCCACTCCGGTGTAGGCCTGCTCCTGGGTGCGGAGCTGGATGCGGCCCCGATCGGTGCGAATGGCCCCACCGGGCACGTCCACCGAGGAAGCACGGATGGCCGAGGCGATCTCCCCCATACTGAGGCCGTACTCACGCAAGGTGTTTTCGGATACCTCGATGGCAATCTCATAATCGCGATCACCCTGGATCCGAGCCTGGCTGATCTCCGGCAGGATCAGCAATTCGTCGCGGATGTTCTGGGCCAGGTTTTTCATCGCCCGGTCATCCAAGTCCCCATAGACCGCGACATTCACCACCTGCTGGGTCATCTGAATCTCACGAACTACCGGTCGTTCCACATCATTGGGAAAGGTGGTGATACGATCAATCCGGCTTTTCACCTCGTTAAGCAATTCGGCCATATCGTAGCCGGACAGGATCTCCAGCATGACCTGTCCCGATCCCTCCCGGGCAGTGGAGCGGACACGGCTGATGCCGGTCAGGTCCTGCAGGGCTTCCTCGATGGGCACGACAATGGCCAGTTCCACCTCTTCCGGCGCAGCGCCCGGATAGGCCATGGTGGTCTGGATCATGCGGGTCTCGAAATCGGGAAAGATCTGCACGCGGATGAAGAACACCGAAGCAATACCGCCGGCGATGATGAACAACATCAACAGATTGGCCGCCACGCTGTTGGCACTGAACCAGGCGATCAGACCATTGTGCTTGCTGCGAACAATCGGCTTCATGCGCCTGCAGGCTCCGGATTGACCCGCATACCTTCGATGGGCACCTGTACGGGGGAGATGATCACCTGATCACCGGCGGCGAGACCATTGTTGATGTATACCTGCTCGGCATCACTGCGCAATACATTCACCTGTCGTTGCCGCAGGCGTTGCTCGGCATCCATGACCAATACCTGGTTGCCCTGGCGCAGGGCGTGGTGAGGCAGGACAATGAGATCGGGCACGGTGATTCCCAGCAACTGCGCGTGCACGAAGGTGCCTGCCAGCAAGGGCGCGCCCTCGCGCTGCAGGGCATACGGGTCTTCCAGGCGCGCTATGGCGTATTGCATGCGGGTACTGCTGTC
>PWQG01000167.1 GCA_003556835.1 Gammaproteobacteria bacterium | reverse complement strand
TGGCTCATGGCCGAGGCGAAGGCTTATCTGCCGCGACGCACCGAGGCCCTGGTCCGCCACCTGGGGTTGGAGTCGCGTTTCCGCGAAGTGGTGTTCCGCAAGACCCGCAGCAAATGGGGACATTGCACCGCCGAGGGTCGCATCCAGTACAACTGGCTGATCATGCTGGCGCCCGATGCGGTTGTTGACTACATGATCACACATGAGGTCTGTCACCTGATCCACATGAATCATTCCAGGGACTTCTGGCAGGAAGTGGCCCACCTCTGCCCCGAGCATCGGCGTTACCGCCGCTGGTTGCAGGACCACGCCCACCGGCTCTGGTTCTGAAGATCCTCTGAGTGTAATTCAAAGGATCTCCAGAACCCGGTAGCCACGCCGCTATCTGGCAACCTCGGCACGTTGCCGGCGTTGCATGACCGCCAGGGCCATTCCCGCAAACAGCAGTACGATGCTGCCGAGCAGCAACATCAGTGGGCTCATGTTCAGTTCCCCGCCGCCGGGTACCGCCAGCGTAAGGCCGGCCAGCCCCAACAGAACCCGCGAACCGATCCCGTAGCCGTGGTCACCAAGACTTCCGAAACCGATCAGGTAACCCTGCAGGGCCGCCGAGAGGAAGGCAACACCAATCAACGCGGTACTGATGACCCAGACCACTTCGCCAGGTGACCCGTTGAACAGCAGGGCCGGATTGAAGACAAAGAAGAAGGGGATGAAGTAGATGATGGCGCCAAGACGCATGGCTTCCCAGCCGGCGCGCATGGCCGACACCTGCGCCACGGAAGCGGCAGCAAAGGCGGCCAGTGCCACCGGAGGCGTGATGAAGCTGAGCATGCCCCAGTACATGATGAACATGTGCGAAGCCAGCGGATCCAGGCCGGCATTGATCAGGGCCGGCGCCAGCACGATGGCCAGGAAAATGTAGGCCGCGGTCACCGTCATGCCGATACCGAGCACAAAGCTGGTCAGCGCGCCCATGATCAGCAGCACCAGCACATTATCACCGGCCAGGTAGACCAGGTCATTGGCCAGGGTGCCAGCCATACCGGTGACCGCCAGTGCGCCGATGATCAGACCGATGGCGGCCAGGATGCCGGCCAGCTCGGCCATCAGGCGCCCGGCAGCGGCCACCAGTTCCATGAACTTCTTCACGGACAGGCGGTGAGGCGTGAACTGATTGATGACCAGCAACAGGGCGGTGGCAATGAAGGGAGCGGTTGCCTCGCGTTGCATGAATACCAGCATGAAGATCAGGGTCACGAACACGGCAATGAAGTACCAGCCCTCCCGGAATACCTTGCCGAAGCTTGGCAGCTCTTCCTTGGGCAGGCCCTCCAGCTCTTTTTTGGCGGCATAGGCATCGATCTGCATGAACAGGCCGAAGAAATACAGTACAGAAGGCACAATGGCAGCGATGGCAATGGTGACATAACTCACGCCCAGGAAGCTGGCCATGACAAAGGCGGTGGCGCCCATGATCGGTGGCATCAGCACACCACCTGTCGAGGCGCAGGCCTCGACGCCGGCCGCATGCTGGCGCGAGAAACCGATCCGGCGCATGGCCGGTATCGACAGTGGGCCGGTGGTCAGTACATTGGTGACCGGGCCACCACTCATGGAGCCCATCAGGCCACTGGAGAAAATGGATACCTTGGCCGGCCCGCCGCGCTTGTCACCCAGCAGGGCAAAGGCAAAATTGATGAAGAAGGGGCCACCACCGGTGAATTGCAGGGCCACCCCGAAGAGTAGGAAGCCGAACACCAGCATGGCGAAGGACTGCATGGGAATCCCGAACAGGCTTTCTTCGCCCATGATGTGGAAAATGGCCACGTCATGGATGGGCATGCCCAGTCCGGCCACCACGGCCGGCATCAGGTCGGCGTACATGGGGTAGGCCGATAACACCAGCACGATGAAGAAAATGGGCCAACCCCCGGCCCGCCGGCCGGCCTCCAGCACAATGGGCCAGGTCAGCAGGGCCAGCGCCACCCCGATGGGCGGCGCGGCGTATTCCCAGGCCTCCAGCACAATCCGCTCGGCGTAGAAGGCGAAATAACTGAACACCACGCCAATCAGAGCGATGATCACCTTGTCGTACCAGGGCACAAAATTCATGTTGCTGCGGTGCGAGGGGAAGGTGATGAACACCATGGCCAACATCAGGCCGGTGATGATGTAGAGGTAGCGGCTGTCGAGCATGACGGCGCCGACGAAGAAGCCAAAGTTGAAGATCTGGTTGACGGCCAGCATGGTGGCCAGGCCGGTCATGATGGCCATGGTTGCACGCCATTTCATGGTCAGTTCGCGATAGCGGCCGATGGCGGGCAGATCATCGTCCTGATTCGGCATGCCTGGCTTGATGGGGGGGATAATCTCGTTGCTCATAAGTCGGTTCTTGTTGGCAGTCCTGTGATTATCGGGCAGCGCTGGTGTCTGCCTCGCTTGTAACGGGCTGGATCTTCCGGGATCAGCTCGACTCGTCCAGGGTGATCAGGCCTTCGGCCTCCAGGGCGGCAGTGCGATACTCCAGCCAGGCCGCATCGAATTCCCGCAAGCCTTCCGGGGCATTGGGCAGAAAGGCCTCGAAGGCATCCATCAGCACCTGCTGCCGGCGCAGGTTTGCCTGCTGGGTGGCCTCGGCTTCTTCGGTCCACTCGCCGATCTCGCGGAAATACCGGATGGCTCCCTCATGGTAGGGTATGAAGGCATTTTCCAGTTGTTGCAGCTCCATGGCCCAGCCATTGGCGCCCGGCGCTGCATCCTTGTAGTCCTCGTAATGCAAGTGCATGATCTTGACGAGATAGTAGACGGTGTCCGGGTCGGCATCGTGCATGGATACCAGAAGCGGATAGGCCGAGGTGAAGACTTCGATGCCCTCGGGCGGAATGGTCGGGCCTTCGGTGGCAATGTGGGGAACATACCAGGGCAATCGTGCACGCACCCGCGCCACACCTTCTTCATACTCCGGTGGGAACTCCAGGAACTTCAGGCCCCGGGGGGAGGATTCCAGGCGCAGAAACGGTGGTGAGTTGCAGGCACCGCCGGCGACGTCCGCCCGGTTATTGATGACCGCCTCGATGGAGGCATTGTAGCCACCGACTTCGACCCGTTCCACATCATCCAAGGTCAGTTCCGCATAGGAAAGAAGGGCGGTGGTGGCATTGTTCAGGGAGGGGGCGCCCTGGACAAAGGTCACACGCTTGCCGCGGATGTCTTCGATCTGGTCGATGTTGGCATCGCGTGCCGTCGCCAGTGTGAAAGAACAGCTGGTGGAGAAGTTCGACATCAATACACGGACCGGTTGTGGACCCCAGATCCGGGAGGCAAAGTTGAGAATGCCCTCCTGGGCGTAGACCGCTTCCGAGCCGCCGGCTGACATGTTGACGCGGCCGGCGCGCAGGGTGGCGAGGCGCGAGACATCATTGCGGCCCGGTACCACCCGCAGGTTGGTTTCGTACTGACGTTGCAGGATATTGCCCAGGGCAACGGCCTGGCTGTAACCGCCGGTGCCGGTCGGGTAGGCCGACCAGGCCAGGGTGCGTGGCAGATCGACATCGCCAGCCAGCGGTGCGGTCGCGATTTCCTCGGGCTCACCGCAGGCAGCGAGGCCGAGCGCGACTGCGGCCAAAAGGGCCAGGCGCCATGAGCGGTTACAGATCTGTGTCAATTTGTGCATCGAGGGTCATGCTCCAGCAATAACGTTCCGATCGCGAAGCATAACCCAGCTTTTGGGGCAAAAGCCATCCACAGCGCACGAGTGCTGGTTCCGTAATTGTTACTGATTGTTGCAGTCAGGCGGGCTCGGTGGTTGCCTGTTTTTCGAAAACCAGGTCCCATACGCCATGTCCCTTGCCGCGACCACGCCGCTCGAACTTGGTTTCCGGACGTCCTGTGTCGCTTGCCCAGGCGCCGGGGCCGGCTGTGTTGCGCAGGGCGTTGTTGGCTGACAGCACTTCCATCATGTGCCCGGCATAGTTTGCCCAATCGGTTGCCAGGTGCAATTTCCCGCCGGGTTTGAGCTTGCGGCACAGCTGTTCGACGAAGGCCGGTTGGATGATGCGACGTTTGTGGTGGCGCTTCTTGTGCCAGGGATCGGGGAAAAAAATCTGTACCGTATCCAGGCTGGCATCGCTGATGCAGTGTTGCAGGATCTCCACCGCATCGTGGCAATAGATGCGCAGGTTTTTCAGTTCGCGCTGATGGATTTCCCGCAGCAGTTTGCCGACACCGGGCGGGTGCACTTCGATGCCGATGAAATTGCGTTCCGGCTGTGCCTCGGCTTGTGTGGCCAGGGAATCGCCCATGCCGAAGCCGATTTCCAGCACCAGGGGCGCCTGGCGTCCAAAGACCGCCTCCGGGTCAAGCACGGCCCGACTGTCATCCAGCCCGTACAGTGGCCACCAATCATCCAGTGCCTGTTGCTGGGAGGGGGTCAGTCGGCCACTACGCACGACAAAACTGCGGATGGGCCGGTGCTCGGCCGGTCGGTTTTCGTCCGTCCGCTTCTGGGATTCTGTCATGGTTATTCTGCTGCCTTTTGCCCTGCGGCCGATTCAGAAGAAAGTGCCGTCAATGGGCGACGATGCACTGGCATAGAGGCGCCGCGGCATCCGTCCCGCACGCCAGGCCTCGCGGCCGCTCTCCACCGCCTTTTTCATGGCGCTGGCCATCAGCACGGGATCATTTGCTTCGGCAATGGCCGTGTTCATCAACACCCCGTCACAGCCCAGTTCCATGGCAATACTGGCATCCGATGCCGTGCCGACCCCTGCGTCCACGATGATCGGCACCTTTGCGTTCTCGAGAATCATACGGATGTTGTAGGGGTTGCGGATGCCCAGGCCCGAGCCTATGGGTGCACCGAGCGGCATGACGGCCACACAGCCTATTTCCTCCAGGCGCTTCGCGATCAGGGGATCATCACTGGTGTAGACCATGACGTCGAAACCGTCCTTGACCAGTTCTTCGGCTGCCACCACGGTTTCGGTGACATCGGGATAGAGCGTCTTCTCGTCACCCAGCACTTCCAGTTTCACCAGTTTGTGCCCGTCCAGCAGTTCTCGGGCCATACGACAGGTGCGTACGGCATCCGCCGCAGTGTAGCAACCGGCTGTGTTGGGCAGGATGGTGTACTTGTCCGGCGAGATGACATTCAACAGATTGGGTTCATCCCGGTTCTGGCCGAGATTGACGCGCCGGATGGCCACGGTGATCATTTCTGCCCCGCTGGCCTCGAGAGCCTCCAGGTTCTGCTGGAAATCACGGTATTTGCCGCTGCCAATGATGAGGCGTGACTGATAGGTTCTGCCGGCAATCCGGAAGGTGTCGCTTGCTGTCATGGGTAACCTGTCTGTTTTCTGGATGAATGCGGTGTTGATCGGCTGGGCCATGTGGATGATCGACTGAAGCTCAGCCGCCACCAATGGCCTGGACAATTTCCACCCGGTCGCCTTCGCGCAGATAGTGCTCGGCATGCTGGCTGCGTGGAACGATATCGTGATTCACTTCGACGGCAATCCGTCCTTCGGTGAACCCGAGCTGCTCCAGCAGGTCCAGCAGGGTAATGCCCGTGGGCACCTGTTTCTCTGTGCCATTGACCTCGATTTGCATGATTTCACCTTCCGATGTCGGGGTTGGGCTGATTAGCGGACGGTTCAACTGCCCTGGTTTGTCAGCGCAGCGGCTGCCAGCAAGGCCCAGCCGACCAGGAATGCCACGCCACCGAAGGGCGTGATGATTCCGAGCCAGCGGATACCGCTGAGGCTCAGCACATACAGACTACCGCAGAACAGGATGATACCCAGCATGAACAATCCGGCACTGTATTTCAGCAATGCATGGCCGGGTTGGTGCAGCAGAAAGACGCCGACACCGAGCAGGGCCAGTGCGTGGTACATATGATACTGCACGGCGGTCTGGAAGGTATTGATCAGTTCGGGGCTGAGGCGGCTCTGCAGGCCGTGGGCGGCGAAAGCGCCAAGACCCACGGCGAGAAACCCGTTGATGGCGGCGAGGATGATGACAAGTTGCTGCATGGTGATCATGTCGCCTCTCAGGCAACCATCATGCCCCGTACCTTGTTCATGGCATTCTTTTCCAGCTGCCGGATGCGTTCGGCAGAAACCTGATAGCGGTCTGCCAGCTCATGCAGCGTGGCCTTGCGTTCCGACAGCCAGCGGCTGGCAATGATGTCGCGACTGCGAGGATCGAGTTCGCTGATGGCTTCATGCAGGGAGTTGTTGGCCTGCTCTTCCCATTGCTGGTCCTCGATATCAACTGCGATATCGGAGCCGTGGTCCTGCAGGTACTGCACCGGAGCCATGCCGGGCTGGTCGTCATCCGAATCCGCATCAATGTCAAAGGACGCATCATGCGAGCTCATGCGGCCTTCCATCTGGCGAACCACCTTGGGATCCACACCCAGGTCATGTGCCATGGCTTCGGCCTCGTCATTGCTCAGCCAGCCCAGGCTCTTCTTGCTGCTGCGCAGATTGAAGAACAGCTTGCGCTGGGCCTTGGTGGTGGCGATCTTGACGATCCGCCAGTTGCGCAGGATGAATTCGTGCATCTCGGCCTTGATCCAATGAACGGCGAAGGAGATCAGGCGCACGCCGACTTCCGGATTGAAGCGTTTTACGGCTTTCATCAGGCCCACATTGCCTTCCTGGATCAGGTCGGCCTGGGCCAGGCCGTAGCCGGAGTAGCTGCGGGCCAGATGGACCACAAAGCGCAGGTGCGAGAGTACCAGCTGACGGGCCGCTTCCAGATCGCTCTGGTAGTAATACTGCTCGGCCAGGACCTTTTCATCTTCCGCCGAAAGGACGGGAATGCTGTTGACGGAGGCAATATAGGCCGGTAGATCCCGCCCCGGAACAGCCGAGTGGATGATTTGCAGGGTTTTTCCGCTGCTGCTTCCCATGTCAGTTGCCGTTGCTGTGGTCATAGATGCTCTCGCCTACCTCGTGTGTATGGCCTTCAAGACCCTCATTTTAGCAGAGTTCATTCCAGTGCGACCATATCTGGCCGGGACGTTCTGCCATTTCCGCAACTACTTGTTGGGGCGATGCGTGCGATTTCAAGCCCTGTCGGTGAAAAAAACCAGGCCTGGCTGCAGTCCGCTCCTTGAAATTCGGAAAACGGGGCACAAAACAGCTATAATGCACCCACACTTTCATTCCATCAATGGAGAAGGGTTCGGATGTCGAGACAGATGATAACACGCAGAGCAGGATTCCTCGCCGCGCTGGGTTGCGCCACATTGCTGGCGGCCTGTTCGCCGCCCGAGGAATTGCCGCAGGAAATGGAAGACGAAGCGGTGCCGCCAACCCTGGGGCTGGGCGTTGACCTCGACAACATGGATCGCAATGTGCGGCCCCAGGACGACTTTTTCCGTTACATGAACGGGGGCTGGATCGAGCGCACGGAAATTCCGGATGACCGATCCCGCTGGGGCAGCTTTGACGAACTCAATGAACGGGCCGAGCAGCAGGTGTTGGACATCATCCGTGCCATCGCTGACGAGCCCGGCCACGTGCCCGGCTCCGACGAGCAGAAGATTGCCGGCCTGTTCCAGTCTTTCATGGGCGAGGCGGTGATCGAGGCCAGTGGCCTGGAGCCCGTTCGCCAGGACCTTGAAGCGATTGACGCCTGGGAAAGCCATGACGAGCTGCCACTGCACTGGGCAGAGGCCATGACCCGGCGCATTGCAGCGCCCATCGGTTTTGGTGTGAGTCAGGACCAGGGGCAGTCGGATCGTTATATCACCACCCTGGGCCAGAGTGGTCTGGGTATGCCGGATCGCGAGTACTATCTCAGTGATGACGACCGCTTCGAGCAGCTGCGCGAGCAGTATATGCTGCACATCAGCAACATGTTCGAACTCGCCGACCTGCCGGAACCACGCGAGGCTGCTGAGCGCATCCTGGCCCTGGAAACCCGCCTGGCGGAACAGCAATGGACACGGGTGCAGAACCGCGACCGGACGGCCACCTACAACCTGGTCTCGCGGTATGAACTCGACGAGCTGGCACCAGCCTTCGACTGGTTGCGCTTCCTGGAGGCGGCCGGGCTGGAATCCATCGAAGAAGCGGTGGTGCGCCAGCCCGATTACCTGACCGCCGTGGCCGAGCTGTACCGCGACGTGGATCTGGGGGACTGGCAGGATTACCAGCGTTTCCATACCCTGCGCCGGGCCGCACCGTACCTGTCCAGCCCCTTCGTCGAGGAGAATTTCGATTTCTACGGACGTATCCTGAGGGGACAGCCCGAGATGCGCTCGCGTGAAAAGCGGGGCGTCGGCGCCGTGGAGTCCGCCCTGGGTTTCCTGGTCGGCCGCTTCTATGTCGAGGAGCACTTCCCGGAACAGGCGCGTGAGCGCATGCAGGACATGGTGGAGAACATCAAGCTGGCTTTTGAAGACGCCATTGATGAGCTCGAGTGGATGGGTGAGGAAACCCGCGAGGAAGCCCGGGCGAAGCTCGCCACGCTGAACACCAAGATCGGTCATCCGGACGAGGACAGCTGGCGGGACTACAGTTGCGTGCAGATTGCCGCCGATGATCTGCTGGGCAATATCCACCGGGCCACGAGCTGTGACTGGGATCGCATGCTGGACCGTCTTGACTCGGAAGTGGATCGTGGAGAATGGGGCATGACGCCACAGACCGTCAATGCCTACTACAGCTCCACCATGAACGAGATTGTGTTCCCGGCCGCGATCCTGCAGCCACCTTTCTTCAATGTCGAAGCAGATGACGCGGTCAATTACGGTGCCATTGGTGGCGTGATCGGTCACGAAATCACCCATGCCTTTGATGATCAGGGCCGACGCTCCGATGGCGAGGGTAATCTGCGTGACTGGTGGACCGAGGCGGATGAGGAGCAGTTCCAGTCTCGCGCCCAGGTCATGGTGGATCAGTACAGTGCCTATGAGCCCCTGCCTGGCATGTTCATCCAGGGTGAGCTGGCTCTTGGCGAAAACATCGCCGATCTTGGTGGCCTGCGGGTGGCCCACCGGGCCTATCGCAAGTCCCTGGATGGTGAGCCGGCTGAAGTGATTGAAGGGTTCAGTGGAGACCAGCGCTTCTTCATGGGCTGGGGTCAGGTCTGGCGAATCCAGTATCGCGAAGAGGCACTGCGCCAGCAACTGGTGACCGGCCCGCATTCACCGGGTGAGTTCCGGGTAATTGGTGTGCTGTCGAATATGCCGGAATTTTACGAGGCCTTTGACGTGTCCGAGGGTGACGAGATGTTCATTCCCGAGGGCGAGCGCGTCGAGATCTGGTAGGTTCCCGGATTTTCTGGACCTGTCATCAGCGGGGTTCGATATGCCGCAGGTGTAGACGCACGGACACCAGGGCGCCCAGCCAGCCGAGCAGGGCGCCACCGGTGCCGAGGGCCAGGATCAGGCCCGCGCCGGGACCATGTAGCTGCCACTGGCTGTCATAGGTGGCCAGCAACCCGGCAAGTGGGGGCGTCAGCAGCCAGAGCAGCAGAAACAGCATGAGCAGGGCCAGCAGCCCGCCGCCCAGTCCGAGCCAGAAGCCGGTGTAGAGAAACGGGCGCGCGACAAAGCCGTCCGTACCACCCACCAACTTCACCACCATGATCTCCGACCGCCGGTTCTCGATGGCGAGGCGAATGGTGTTGCCCACCACGAACAGCACGGCAAGGGCCAGGATGACCGCCAGTGCGATGGTGACGCGGCTGGCAAAGTCCAACAGCCGGTCCAGGCGTTGCAGCCACTCCAGATCAATCTGTAACTGCTCCACCTCCGGGCGGGCGGCCAGATCAGCTGCCAGTGCCCGCACTTCTTGCGGGTTTGCGCTTGCGGGCTGCAGTACCAGGCTGGCGGGCAATGGATTCCCGGACAGGGCGGACAGGATATCGCCCATACCGGAGTGCTGCCTGAAATCGGCAGCGGCCTGTTCGCGGGAGATGTAGTCCACCGTGCTGACACGATTGTCCTCCAGCAGCTGCTCGCGCAGTTCGTCAGCGGCTTGCTCTGATACCGCATCATCCAGGTAGAGCTGCATCTGCCCACTCTGCCGCAGCTCCCCGCCCAGCTGGGACAGATTGATCAGGGCCAGTGACAACAATGCTGGCAGAAGCAGGGCGATACCGATCACGGCCATGGTCATGATGTTGCTGCCCCAATGCCTGCGAATGCGTTTGAGGCTGTCCCGGGCGGTGTCGCGGTGTGCTTCCAGGCGCGCGGGCAGGCCGCTGCGCAGGTCGTGCGTGGCGCTGCTCTGTCGTTTGCGCGTCATGGGCGCACATCCCGGGTTGCAGTGACCTCTTCCTGTGTCAATTCCTGCACCAGGCGTCCCTGGTCAAGGGTCAGGATGCGATGGCGCAACCGGGCAATCAGGGCCAGGTCATGACTGGCGATCAGCATGCTCACCCCGATGCGGTTGAACTGTTCGAACAGTTTCATGATCTCGCCGGAGAGCTCCGGATCCAGATTGCCGGTCGGTTCGTCGGCGAGGATGATCTGTGGGCGGTTGACCACGGCCCGGGCAATTCCGACACGTTGCTGTTCGCCGCCGGAGAGCACCAGGGGATTGAGTTTTTCCTTTTTCAGCAGACCGACCTTGTCCAGCGCAGCGCGCACCCGGCGGGCGGCTTCGCGCCGGTCATAGGCCTCGATCTGCAGGGGCAGCATGACATTGTCGAATACGCTGCGGTCGAACAACAATTGATGATCCTGGAACACCACGCCAATGCGGCGCCGGTAACCGGGGATCTGCCGTCGCGACATGCGCGCCAGGTTCTGGCCATTGACAATGACTTGACCCCGGCTGCTTTTCTCCATGCGCATGATCAGTTTCAGCAGGGTGCTTTTGCCGGCGCCGGAGCGGCCGGTGATGAAGGCCAATTCGCCGCGCTCCAGTTCGAAGCTCAGTTCGCGCAGGGCGTCATGACCGCCGGGGTATTGCATGCTGACCTGGTCGAATCGGATCATGTGTGTTTACGGTTCTGTCAGTCGCCCGGATCGAAAAGTGCCGTGACGAACTCATTTGCGTCAAAGGGGCGCAGATCATCGAGTTGCTCGCCAACACCGATGAAGCGGATGGGCAATTGCAGCTCCTTGGCGATCGCAAAGACCATGCCGCCCTTGGCGGTGCCATCGAGCTTGGTCAGGGTGATACCGCTGAGTTTCACGCAATCATTGAAACTGCGGGCCTGGCTCAGGGCGTTCTGTCCGGTGGTGGCGTCGAGTACCAGCATGGTCTCATGCGGCACGGATTCGTCCTGTTTTTTCAGGACGCGGACAATCTTTTCCAGTTCCTGCATCAGGTTGCTTTTGTTGTGCAGGCGTCCGGCCGTGTCCGCAATCAGCACATCGATGTTACGGGCCCGGGCAGACTGATAGGCGTCATAGATGACCGAAGCGCTGTCGGAACCGGTGGCCTGGGAGATCACCGGAACCTTGTTGCGCTCGCCCCAGACCACCAGTTGTTCCACCGCTGCCGCGCGGAAGGTATCACCGGCGGCCAGCATCACCGATTTGCCCTCGTTCTGCAGGCGCTGGGTCAGCTTGCCGATGGTGGTGGTCTTGCCCACGCCATTGACGCCGACGACCAGCATCACCCAGGGTTTCTGTGAGGTGTCGATCTGCAGTGGTGCCGTGCAGGGCGACAACAGCTCGCGCAGTTCCTGCTGCAGGCTGTCCATCAGGGCCTGCGGGTCCTTGAGTTGCTTGCGCTTGAGGCGAACGGTCAGGGCGCCGATGATGTGATCGGTGGCTTCGATGCCGAGGTCGGCTGACAGCAGCTGGGTCTCGATGTCCTCCAGCAGTTCCGGATCGATCTCGCGTTTGCCGCTCAGCAGTGAGTTCAGGCCGTCGGCCAGGTTGTTGCGGGTGCGACTCAGGCCCTGCTTGAGGCGGCCGAAAAATCCGGTCGGTTTTTCCTGCGTTTCCTGCCGGGCAGGGTTCCCGGCAGTTGCAGCCTCGCCTGCTTCATCGGCAGTGCTTGCTGCTTCGTGATCCGGCGTGTCGGCGGGCTTTTCCGATTGGTCGGCGTTGGGCGCCTGTTTGCGTTTCTTGATAAAATCGAACATGGAATACCGATGCTGTTGATAATCGGAGATAATAGCACTTTGACGCCCTGCAGGGTAACCGGGAGCAGTAATGGGCAGAGCCGCCGGAACGGCAAGAAAGCAGCAGTTGCGGATCATCGGGGGGAGCTGGCGCAGCCGGCGTCTGGAGTTTCCCGATGCACCGGGTTTGCGGCCCACCGCGGACCGGGTGCGAGAGACCCTGTTCAACTGGTTGCAAGCCGAGGTGGTGGCGGCCGACTGCCTGGATCTTTTTGCCGGGAGTGGTGCCTGCGGCCTGGAGGCCCTGTCGCGAGGCGCGCGTTCGGTGACCTTCGTCGAGAAGTCAGCGTCGGTGGCGGCGGTGCTGCGTAACAACCTTCGACTGCTGGCTGCAGACAATGCGGAGTTGTTGGTGCAGGATGCCCTGCAGGCCCTGGAACAGCTGGCGGACGGGCCGCGCCGCGCATTTGATATTGTCTTCCTGGATCCGCCTTACGATAGTGACCTGTTGTTCCCGGCCTGCCGGGCCCTGCGCGAGCATGATCTGCTGAAGGCAGGGGCCCGTATTTTTCTGGAGTCGGACAAAGCATTGTCCGAGAGTGAGCTTCCTGGTGACTGGGAGCTGTTGAAATCCCGTCGCGCAGGCAGGGTACATTACGCCTTATGTCAGAATCATTGAGTCTCGGTCCATCCGATCTGCATCAACAGTTGACCCCCTACCGGGCACCCTGGTGGTTGCCGGGTGGTCATCTGCAGACCTTGTGGCGCAAACTCGGTCCGGTGCCGGAGCTGGCTCGACAGCGCCAGCGGATCCTGCTGGACGACGGCGATTTCATTGATGTCGATCGGCAAATGCCGAATCCTCAGGCCCGGCCCGAGCGTCGAGAGGCGCCGCTGGTCTTCATCATCCATGGCCTGGGCGGCTGCTCCGCTTCGCCCTACGTGCTTGCCCTGCAGGCACAGCTGGCCGCTGCTGGCTACGAGAGCGCAGCCATGAATCTGCGTGGCTGCAGCGGTGAGCCCAATCGACTGGCACGAAGCTATCATTCGGGTTGTAGTGACGATGTCGAGGCCGTGCTGCAGACCCTGCTGGGAGACGATCAGAGGCCACTGGTGACCGTGGGGTACTCCCTGGGGGCCAATGTCCTGTTTCGCTGGTTGGCGGAATCCACATTGCAGCCCCGGGTTCGTGCAGCCGTGGCGGTTTCCAATCCTTTTTCCCTGGCGCATTGTTGTGATTTCATGATTTCGGGTCGGGTCTCCCGTTATTACGGGCGGTATTTCCTGCGCCGCCTGGTGGTTGCCTTCGAGGAAAAGCAGCGGTATTTCGAGCGAGAGGGACTGCTGCAATCCCTGGCCGATATGCAGGCCCTGGAGGATCCGCGCCGTTGCAGGGACCTGCGTGAATTCGATGAGCGGATCACCGCGCCACTGAACGGCTTTGCTGGAGCACAGGATTATTATGATCGCTGCAGCAGCGACCGCGTGCTGGATGCGGTCACGATACCCACCCTGGTCATTCACGGACAGAATGATCCCATCATCCCGCTGTCCGGTTTGCCTGATCGGCGGCGGACGCCGGACAATATCCACTGGGATATTCACCACGGCGGTGGCCATGTCGGTTTCGCCGTCAGTGGCGACAAGGACTGGTTGGAGAAACGCATCCTGCACTATATGCAGCTGAACGGCTGCTGACACCGGTCCCCGGCTGGTGTAGGGTAGCAGGCCGTCAGGGACAGTTAATTGGAATGAGACATGAAAACAGCGGTGTACCCCGGTACGTTCAACCCGATCACCAATGGCCATACGGACCTGGTCCAGCGCGCCTCGCGCCTGTTCGACAAGATCATCGTGGCGGTCGGCAGCAACCGTCAGAAAACCACGTCATTGCCAACGGAAAAGCGCGTGGAATTGGCGCAACAGGTGCTGGCGCATTTGCCCAATGTCGAGGTGATTGCCTTCGACACCCTGTTGACCGACTTTGTCCGCCGTTGCGATGCGCGCATCATTCTGCGTGGCCTGCGCACCGTGGCTGACTTCGAGTACGAGTTCCAGCTGGTGGGCATGAACCGCGCCATGGACCCGGAAATCGAGACCATCTTCATGGCGCCCGAAGAGCATCTGTCCTACATCTCCTCCACCCTGGTGCGAGAAATCGCTTCCTACGGCGGGGACATTTCCGGATTTGTGGATCCGATCGTCGACCGCGCCGTGC
>PWQG01000471.1 GCA_003556835.1 Gammaproteobacteria bacterium | reverse complement strand
TGCTCGAGGAAAAGGATGATCAGGATGACCACCGCAACCTGCACCAGTGTGATCTTCAGGTCATGGAAGCTTTTGATGTGCAGGGCGCTGAGAAACTGGCTCTTCTGGATCTTCATCGGAGTGATGAAAAGCCGGTACAGGCTTACGGCGATCACCTGCAGGGTGATAGCGATCAACAGGAGATCCAGCAGCTTCAGTAAGCGGACTGCCAGCGCCTTTCCCTGATCCGACGTGGCCGGGACATTACTCAGAAAGTTGATGGCGATGTGATAAAGAATGCTGAGACAGGAAATATAGAGCAAGAAAGAGGATACCGCTGTCGCAAACACGGCCACAAAGACCAAAAACCGACTGGATTGGAAAACACGTTCGACCATTTCTGCCTGCCTCATCCGCTGACGCCCATTGGCGCTGTTTGTTATCAGAATTCTATATATAGCAGAAAATCGACGGGTTCAGGCATGAGAAATCACTGCCGGCGATGACGCGAGTCACGGCAGGGCGATGCATAGAGGGGCATGATGCAGGAAGCACCGGTGATTGGCACCGGATGCCCATGATTATTGAGGTCTTGCTATGAAAATGCTCAGTTCGCCACGTCGGCACTGGATGCCCACAATGGATGTTGATTTTGATCGTTTTTTTGACCGATTCCCTCCGGTACTCTCTCGAATGGAAGAACCACTGGGGCTGAATGACTGGAACCCAGCAGTGGATATACGGGAGGAAGCCGACCATTTTCTGATTCTGGTGGATGTGCCTGGAGTAGATCCCAAGGATGTGGATATTACAATGGAAAACGGAGTTCTGACCATAAGCGGGGATCGCCAGGAGGAGAAGTCTACCGGGGATGAACACTATCAACGCAATGAACGCTTCCATGGCAGCTTCTTTCGTCGCTTCAGTCTCCCCGACGCAGCTGACTCGAAGCAGATCAGTGCCCGCTCGCATAACGGGGTAGTGGAGATCACCATACCGAGGGCGCAAAAAACCAAAGCCAATCGGATTCCCATCAAGTCCTGATCCCCGGGTTCCAAAAAAAGGGTCGTGCCAGTGGTGCACGACCCTTGCCCTGCATGATCTGTTTTTGCAATCAGGTATCAGTCGAGGACGAAAGTCACGCGCATGTCCACGCGATAGCCATTGATTTTGCCATTCTCCACGGTCACTTTCTGTTCCGACACCCATGCTCCCTTGATGTTATGCACGGATTGCGACGCTGTCTCGATGCCGCGGCGGATGGCGTCCTCGAAGCTCTCGGGGGAGCTGGAGCTGATCTCTATGATTTTTGCGACTGACATGTTATTGCCTCTGCGTTATATAAATTGATCGATCATTTATATTCTGATGCCAGTTTCGCATGAGTTCGATGACGGCGGTCAATGGCAGGCGGATTTGCTGATGGCAGGCTGAGTGTTCCACGCTGGCAGGTTGAGGCTGAGCATGTCGGATACGGGGATTCAGTTTCTGGTCGGCGATATCGGTGGCACGAGGTTGCGGCTTCGTGTGGTCGAGGCAAATGGTGATGCATGGCAGATTCGCCATGAGGTTGCCTGGTTCAGCTGTCAATTCGACTCCCTGGAAACGGCAGTGCAGCAATTTCTGGATGAACTCTCCAGGGCGGAACGCTGTGCCTTGAGCGGCGGCTGGTTTGCCGTGGCGGGCCCTGTGATTGACGGTCGTGTGCGCTTTACCAACCTTCCATGGGTGACCGATGATCAGGCACTAGCTGGCCTGTTATCCTTGCCTGAGGTCTACCTGGTCAATGACCTGGAAGCCCTGGCTCATGCCGTTCCCGAGTTTGAGGCCAATGCCTTGACAAGCATAAAACCGGGAAGTGCAGCGCAAGGGCGCGCTCTGCTGGTATCGGTAGGCACAGGCCTGGGCCTGGCCAGCTGGAGTCGAACTCCGGGCTGTTTCCATGTGATTCCGTCGGAAGGCGGGCACAGTGATTTCGCACCCCGGACAGAATGGCAATGGGAACTTTGGCGCTGGATGCACTCTCGCCATGAGCATGTCAGCTTTGAGCGGCTAGCTTCAGGGCCTGGACTGGTGAATCTGTATGACTTCCTTCATGTCCAGGCCGGTATCCGGGGTCCTGATGCCTGCGATGGCGATCAGGCCGCGGAGATCTTCCGTATGGCGGAAAAGGAAGGTGACGAACGAGCCTGTGCAGCCATCGATCATTTTGCGCGCATACTGGGTGCGTTCTGTGCAAATGCGGCTTTGCATGTCATGGCTACCGGAGGCATTCATCTGGCCGGCGGTGTGATCCGCCACCTGCATCCGTATATGCGTGAGGACAACTTCGGTCGCTGCTTCCGGGGGAAGGGACGCATGGCAGGTTTGCTTTCCAACATTCCGGTGCATGCTGTTACCGCCCCTGAGCCGGGTCTGGAAGGTATCACCCGGTTGGCTATCCGACAGCTCGCAGCACGCAATCTCATCTCCTGAATGCAGCCATCAGGCTGGTGTTTCACAAGATCCGGCCTATCCATTCAGTTGCTCTTTGCGCCATGTTCTTCGATGGCCGCCCGATATACCGTTTCGTACGCTTCCGCAGGCTGTGACCAGTCGCCGGGTCGGGACATGGCATTCCTGACGAGCCGGTTCCAGGCGGGCACTTGCTGCCGGTATTCCAGCGCGCGATCCACGGCCTGCACGATGCTGTCCGGATTCGGGCTGTCAATCAGAAAGCCGGTTGCCTGTAGTTCATCCGACCGGGGATCCACCACGGTGTCCAGAAGGCCGCCGGTCCGGCTGGCAACAGGCAGTGTGCCGTAGCGCATGGCATGCATTTGCGAAAGTCCGCAGGGTTCGTAGCGAGAAGGCATCAGCAGCATGTCGGCACCAGCGTATAGTCTGTGAGCCAGTGGTTCGTCAAAGCCGGCCCGGAACAGGAAGTGCCCTTGCCACTTCCGGGTGGCCACATCCAGCGCTTGCTTGATCTTACGATCGCCTTCCCCCAGGACAATCAATCGGATGTTGCGAGCCATGAGTTCGGGCAAGGCAGTCATTAACAGGTCAATGCCCTTCTGTTCGACGAGCCGCGCCACCCACACCAGAATCGCCGGATCGCTATCCCCGTCGATGATGATCCCCAGCTCACTGATCAACTGGTCTCGCAATCGACGCTTTCCTGGCAGGCTGCCAAGGCCCTCCAGATCCCTCTGGTGGAAATGATGTTCGAGCAGTGGGTCCGTCGCCGGATCCAGAGCGCGGGTGTCAATGCCGTTGAGTATGCCGCTGAGATCATGGCTGCGTGTCGTCAGCAGTCCTTCAAGGCCACAGCCGTACTCCGCTGTGCAAATCTCCCGCGCGTGATTCGGGCTCACCGTGGTCAGTCGGTCCGCATACACCAGACCGGCCTTGATCAGGGCGATGTCACCATGAAATTCCAGACTTTCGGTCTGGTAATGGGATGGAGAAACGCCAAGTCGGCGGAGCAGTTTTGCATCATACCGCCCCATGTAGCCCAGATTGTGTATGGTGAACACCGATGCGACCCGGCTGCCTTCCTCTTTCATCCACAGGGCAGTCAATGCCGTATGCCAGTCATGACAGTGGATTACGTCCGGCTGCCAGTCGACCGGCAGCTTTCCCAGGGCCAGATCTGCAGCCACCCGACTGAGTCGGGCGAACTGAACCGGATTGTCCGCCCACGGATGGCCACTGCGGTTCAGATAGGGCTGATCCATGCGGCGCAGCAAAGCCGGGCTGGATAACATCCACACCAGCC
>PWQG01000351.1 GCA_003556835.1 Gammaproteobacteria bacterium | reverse complement strand
CTTAATATCGTGACGTCCAGAGCTAGTTTTCTCCCAGCTCAGTCTTTCATGAATTACTACACCAGCGCCGCCGTGGTGCTATTCGGTGCCATCGCGCTGCTGTTTCCCAGCGGCTATTCCGTTGGTCCGGCACTGTTGCTGTTGGCTAGTCCGCTCCTGCTCTTTACCCGGCCTGCACTGGGTCTTGAGCGCCGGGACTGGGCTATCATGGCTGTTCTGGTGGTTTACGCTAGCCTCTGGATGCTTGAGGTGTGGTGGGACGGCCAGGGCTCTCGGGGCTTGGATAAGCCCATACGGTTCATTGTGGCGCTACCCGTCTTGCTGCTGCTGTTGGCGTACCCGCCGAGGATGGTGGCAGTGTGGCTGAGCGCGGCGCTAGGGGCGATCGGCACCGGAAGCTTCGCCGCCTGGCAGAAACTGGTGCTCGGCTTGGAGCGTGCGGATGGCCATACCCAAGTCATTCAGTTCGGCAACTCCAGCATGCTGTTCGGCATCCTCTGCCTGGGTGGCCTGGGCTGGGCCATATGTCAGCGCCACTCGCGCCGCTGGCTAGCACTATTGATAGTGGGGGCGTTGTTCGGCTTCATGGGTTCCCTGTTGTCCGGCAGCCGCGGCGGCTGGATCGGGTTACCCTTTATCGTGCTTGCGCTTTACAAGGGGTACGGGCGCTATCTGGCAGTACGCTACCAGGCCATGCTGGCAGGGTTGCTGCTGGCCGTAGCTTTGCTGGCGTATGCCATTCCCCATACCGGGGTGGCGGATCGCATCGGCCAGGGCGTCAGCGATGTGCAGCGCTATATCTCCGGGGAATCGAGAACCTCTTCGCTGGGAGCCAGGTTCGAGATGTGGCGTGCCGCAGCCATCGTGATACCCGAGAAACCTCTGACAGGTTGGGGTCAGAATGGTTACATCGAGAGAGCCGCGCAACTGGTGGAGGAGGGCAGAGTCGGGCGGGCTGCTGCTCGCTACAGTCACGTGCACAATGAAGCGCTGGATATTACCGTCAAGCGAGGCTTTCCGGGGCTGGCCACGCTGCTGCTGCTCTATTTTGTACCGATGCGCCTCTTTGCTCGGCATATCGCCGCAAAGGATCTGGAGCTCAGAGCGTTTGCCGTCTCAGGGGTGCTGCTGTGCGTCGCCTACATAGATTTCGGGATCTCTCAGGTCTTTTTTGCCCATAACAGTGGGGTGATGCTGTTCTCTTTCTGGTTGGTGATTCTCTGGGCTAGCATGAGGCGCTTGGAGAGCACGGGCATCAGCGGAAGTAGGAAAACAGATATCGCTTGATCAGCCGGCCGTCGAGGCTAACGAGATTATCCTTTTTAGCATTTCGCAGCAGGCTGCGATACTGCTCATACTGCCTTGACTTGTATAGAGCATTGAGTATGACCCTGAGGTCATGCTCTAACAGGTCCTTTATCAACTGAGGCTCGGCCTTGCGTATCAAGGCATTATTGCGCAGTACTGCCGAGCTGAACCGATTGCCCTGTTCCATGATGCGCCTTAGGTCATGGCGTGCGCGTTGAGCATCGACAGTTTCAATCCGGCAGCATTTCTCTCCGCTGTATCTTGCTTCATGGTGCGGTAGTAAACGTAGGAAAAGCTCGATATCCTCTTGATTCCTGAGCGCTTCGTCGAATCCGCCGCTCTCCAGGAAGAGGTTCGTCGGCATCATGAAGGTGTTGGTGTGAAGCAGGTCCTTGCAGCGGAGGTAGTCATTGAGTGTTAGCCGTTTATTCCGTTGCCAGCTATCATCAGGATAAGCACGCTCATGCCCCTCAATCAACTTTTTACCAAATGAAATTCCTCTAAATTCTGGATCCTCACGATAAAGATCGACGCGGCGGGCTACTGCATCATTGAATAATATGTCATCTGAATCAAGAAAGCAGAGCAGCTCTGTTTCAACATGGCGCGCACCGAGATTACGCGCTGCTGATTGCCCCCTGTTGTCTGGTAGCTGAAGGAGCGTCACCTTGGGGTGGTCGCGATATTCTCGCTGCAAGGCGGCGTAGCTGCCATCTGTGGAGGCGTCATCGACTACCAGGCAGTGAGTTTGCCTGTGTGACTGCTCCAGAACTGAGGCGATAGCCTTCTGGATGTGTGGCCAGCGGTTGTAACAGGGAATGACAACGGTCACACTCAGAAGATGATGACTCATCACAACGCCTCAAACTGCGGAATCACATTCGCGGTGAGAAACTGCTGATAGTAGCTCTCACCGACCCTTACCGGGGCCTGGTCCATGCGAGAAATCGCATGGGCCAGGCCCTTTTCGTTGTCCTGGGCCACCAGGAAATCGGCCAGTTCGCCGGTCAGGATCTCCCGAGGTCCGCTGGGGCAGTCGGTGCTGATAATCGGCACATGCAGCATCAGGGCTTCGATGAGGACGCGGGGAAGCCCCTCGGCATCCGAAGTCAAGATCACCGCCTTGGCATTGGCAATCCACGGGTAAGGGTTGTGGTGGTACCCCGCCATGATCACTCTATCCTTCAGCCCCAACTCTTCGATTAGCTGCCGAATGCTTGCTTCATGTTCGGGCTTGCCCTTGCCCATAATTACCAGTGGAGTGGCAACACCGCTGGCTGCATAGGCGCGCAGGAGGCGATCATGGCGCTTGCGTGGCTCCAGGGCCGCCAGACAGATGAAGTAGTCACCGTCCGGCAGTTCGGTGGGCTCCCGGGCGAGCTCCACGAAGGGCTCGCGCTCGTAGGGGTTGTAGATCGGAATGATGGTCTCGGCCTTCAGGCCCACCACCGTCTCCAGGTTCTCCTTGACCCCGTGGGATACCGCGATCACCTTGCGCCCGCCATAGAAGCGATGGGCCTTGTCGTAAGTCCGCTTGAGCTTCTTCGGGTCGGTAAACTTGTAGGCGATGTCGGCCTTGATCCAGAAGTAGAGGTTGGGGTGCTTCAGGTGTCGGGTGATCTTGTCGCAGGAGCAGGAGATCACCACGTCGGGCTTCCAGTCGGCGAGGGCGCCGGCTATCTTTCGGGCCTGCCACTTTTCGGTCAGGACCGTAGTGGTGGCCTTGGTGAACTGCGTGACGATCGCCAGGTTGGCGATTTCCAGGCCATCGGGTATGCGGTGCTCGATCAGCTCACGCAGAGTGAAAACGATAACGGTATGGCCACGTTGGCGCAGCTGATCGGCGGTATAGATCAGCGACTTCTGGGCGCCGCCCCCGTAGAGATCCTCGATGACGAATGCGAAGCGCTTCATGCTTGTTGTGAATCCTTGTCGTCCGGTGCTATAACCGCTGTGTTGCGCTGCTGCCGGTTCCATTTCCCTTCAGCCTTGTCGACTTATTGGAAGTGTTCGTTGGTGAAGCTGCCTTGATGCACGGCATGTCGATAGGAGACCGTCGGCACCTCATTCTGATCAAGGAATTCGTTAAAAACTCCCGGGCCTGTGATTTCAAACACGTTGGTCCGGGTGTTCTCGCGGATGTTCTGCACGACCCCGCCTATCAGCTTGGCCAGGTTCTCATTATCCGGCGCACTAGCGATGAAGTAGTTGCTGAGCTCTCCACGGCGTGTGGTGACGTAAAGTTCCCCCCGTTCACTGCCGAGCAAGCAGGATAGTGGCCAGATCTGGTGGGCGTCGATGTCCAAGTAGACACCGCCGAACCTTTGCAGCACCAGCAGTCGCCACAGGTCGGCCTGGGCGGCGCCGATCTGCAGCCGCTCGTAGTGGGGGAGAATCTCGGGATAGTGCTCGGCGATAAACTCCCGACGCGACT
>PWQG01000082.1 GCA_003556835.1 Gammaproteobacteria bacterium | reverse complement strand
TGGCTGAACTGGACGAACACGGCAATCAGCTCGACTTCTACCTGTTCCCGCCGGATGGGCTGTGGAGTACCGATCCGATTTTCAGACGTTCGGAATCAAGCTACTTCTACTACCAGACCGACCATCTGGGTGCACCGCAGCAGTTGATCGACAGAACTGGCAACCTTGTTCACAGCAGGGAGATGCGGGCGTTTGGGGAGGTTGCTCAAAGCGGTATGGAGGATCGGTGGCGGTTTCCGGGGCAGTTGCATAGCCAGGAAACAGGGTTGTATTACAACTACTTCAGGGACTATGAGCCCCAGACAGGACGGTATGTGCAGAGTGATCCGATTGGGTTGTGGGGAGGTTTTAATATCTATAGCTATGCTTTTCAGAACCCACAGTACTACTTCGATAGATTCGGATTGTTTCCTGGACCAAATGCCCACCTTCCAGAAAACCGAGAACCAATCTTCAAATTAGGGTGCGCAATTCTGGAGGCAATTGGACTCTCATGCCCTGAGCCGGAGAAGGTTGAGCCGGTGGATCCGGAAACACAGTGTAGAGCTGCTTGCAATTTGATAGGTGGACCGGCGTGCACAGTTGCTTCTACCGCAGCAGGGAGTTTGACAACGCCTGCTGGGGGTGCAGGAACCTGGATTGCTTGCCAAGGCGGAAAAGTTTATCTTTGCCGTTGGATTTGCGAACCATCTTGTGAATAAGTATTGATGCCCAATGAAGAGCAAAGAAAAGCGTGTAATCTATATTTGGCAGCTACGCACTCTATGGCGGCATCGCAAAGAACTTGTCATTACTGGGAAGATGCCTACATTGGTGGTGGCAACCGTAATGGTTTCAGTTCTGCCAAATTTCGTAGAGGTGTCATTATCGTTTCCTCTCGGTGTGATCCAGGGAATGTTTATGGCCACAATTATTCTGTTCGCTTGCTCGGCTTTGTTTTTGCGCTTTAGGATGGTTGACAGTGACAAGTCGAATCAAATTGACGAGTAAAGGTGAGCGTGTTCACACAATTTGATGGTGGTGTTTTCACGTTTTTTGATGGACGCCGTCGGGCGTGATTGATCCGCCCCGAAGTTGAGTCCGGAGCGGTGTGTTTTTGGTTGATCAGAACGGCAGCGGATCGTTGAACGGTGGATCGTTGGGCGCCGGTTCTGGGAAGCCGGGCAAGGATTGCTGTTGATGCTCTTGCAGGGCTTGGTAGTAGGCGGTCTCGAACTGCTCAAGGAGCTGGTATAGCACCTGCAGGGTGGCACCGGCCTGTTCGAGGTCGAGGGTTAAAGGCTGGAAGGTGATGTTGGGTTGTTTGGGCATGGCGTGGTTCTCGTTCAGGCGGATCGGCGTTGGCGTTTGGGTGTGTTGCTGAAGCAGTCGAAGTAGAGCTTTTCATCGAGGGTTTCGCGCTGGGTCCGGGCGGCGGTGGCAAGCAGCTCTGCGGCCAGGGTGGTCAGGACGCGGTAGTTGCCGGCGGCATGCTCGACCAGGGTGGTCATGAGTCCCTCGGTCATCAGCTGCGGGTTGCCGGCGGTCTCGAGCAGGTGGCGCAGCGCGGCCATAAGCTGTTCGGTGTCGGCATACTCGGTGTTTAAGCGGATGCGGATGCGCGAGCCCAGGGGGAGCAGTTCGTCCCGACCCAGGCGCTGGGTCAGGCGACTATCGCCGGCTAGCACGACACTGATCAGCATCTGTGAGTAAGGGGAAAACCAGGACACCCAGGATTCTAATGGCGGGGTCAGCGCAATGGCGGGTGGTTGGGTGTCGGAATTCTCACGAAAGTCGCTCCGAATCGCCGAGATCGGGCGGTTCGGGCAGTCTGGCGTGCAAGAGAGGCCGACGACCGGCACGGGCTGGCGCCGGTGCAGCCTGGAGGGTCACGCCTGGGTTAGGGCAAGGAAGGCTGCCAGGGTAGTGGCTGTTCCCGCAGCTTCTGGAGTGCGAATTCCCCGGAAACACCTTTCATCCAACGCTGACCCAGTTCGACAGCCTTCAACATCAGTGATTCGGCCGAACCGATCGCGCGGTAATAGTTGCTCTCTGTCCCCTGGACGCGCTCCATCCACTCGGCTGGATGTTTGGCTACGCTCCAGAGACTTTCCGGCGGCATTTCTTCAGTCGCGGAGAGTTTGCCGCGCTTGTCGGGATGGGCCTGGAGCCCGGTCCAGCGGACCAGGTCGATGTAACTGGATTCTGTCAGATCCGAGAGGTTGTCTGCGTCGAGCCCGGCGACAGGTTTCAGTGCTTTGTCCTGCGAGCCTTTACCCAAGGTCTTTGCACTGGCCGATTGAGCTGATTCGAGTCGGTACCGGACCGAGGTGTGCTCGGATTCGCGAAGCGTCTGGCACATGCCGGCTCGCACTGGATTGAGATCGACGTAGGCCATGCAGGAAAGAACGGCCTGCTCGTCCAGCAGCGCCTGACATTTGAACCGACCTTCCCAGAATCTTCCCGTACAATCGTCCTCCCGATTGGCCATTCGGGCAATTGGCTCGTTGAGCGCCCGCATGAACCAGCTGATTGAACCGAGGCGCTGACGAATGACGTCCAGGCGCTCGGCATTTCCGAGGAGAGCGAGGGTGGCGCGCTCGACGTAGGCTGGATCGTCGCGATCACTGATCGAGCCGGGGAATAGCGCCAACCAGCGCTCTGCAACTTCCCTGTCTGTCCATTGCCAAGGCGTGACCGGATCGCTACGCAGTACTGCATGGACGTGGTTAGACATTACTGCGTATGCGAACACAGAAACAGCAAAGCTCTCTGCAAGTTGAAATATCCGGTCTTCGATCCACTGACGCCGATGCTCGAAGTTCTTTCCGGTTAGCTGGTCCACGCCGCAGAGAAAAGCACGACGCACGCACCGGCTTACACAATGGTAGAAACCAGGCTCTTCATCACTGACCAGTTGGCTGCGTGGATAGGTCATGGGCCAATGATGGCGCGAGATCCAGCGTGGTGAAATCCTAAGATTGTCGTGCTGTGTTGTAGGAGATTTCCTGCAGATTATGGGTGTCCTGTTTCCGGGAATACGACCGCCGGGGCCGAGTTATTGCCCAGACCGACCGCTGGCTGGGCGAGACGGGCTGGAAGGAGCAGACCAGCCGAACCTTCCATGACGAGCGCGGACACCAGAAGCGAACGGTTGATCCGGCCGGGCGCGAGACTGAATACTCTTTTGATGAGCTGGGTCGCATGGTCTCGGTGACCGACGCGCTGGAACAGACCACCACCTACCATTACGACAACCGTGACAACCTGGTCGGGCTCACCGACGCCAACGGCAGCACCCACACGTTCAGCTTCGACCGCGCTGACCGGATGCGAACCGAGGCGCGGCCGATGGGACAGACCATTCAGTATGGCTACGATGCGGCCGGCCAGCTCACCGAGCGCACTGACCCCATGGGCAACCGCGCGGAGTATGAATACGATGGTGCCGGGCGCCGGATCGAAGTGCGGCACTTTCACCACGACGATCTCGACACCCCCGAGCGCATCGTTACCTTCGACCACGATGAAAAAGGCCGCCTGATCGGCTACGATGACGGGGTGATGAGTGGTGAATACAGCTACGACGCCCTGGGCCGAAAGACGGCGGAAACCGTGCACTATCCGGACTTTTCCAAGACCCACGAAAAGACCTGGCATGCCAACGGCCGCCAGGCCAGCCTGACCGCGCCCCACGGCACCACCTATGATTTCTCCTGGGATGCGGCCGATCGCCTGCAGTCGATCGTCATTCCCGGAGAGGGCGTGA
>PWQG01000066.1 GCA_003556835.1 Gammaproteobacteria bacterium | reverse complement strand
TTATTCAAGGTCACGGGACTTGGATCAGTCCTGAAGAGGCCGCCTGCCACGTCTCCGCACCCTTGCAGTTACGAAAGCCCAGGCTCACCTCAACGCTCAATTGTTACCAAATCACTCAATTCAAGCACTATGTGTAACTATAATCCACACCCATGCAATTCTATTGGAACATCAAGCAATTTGATGGAGGGAGCATAAACCAGGCACTTCTTTCCCGTCAACCGAATCCGTGGCAGGGGTTTTCCAGTGGAACACCGTGTTGCCCCGCGTGGTCAAATATATGCCATTCCGTTAGAATCCGGGTCGAAGTCCAAATTGATCAATCCATTTCAAAGGATCGAACATGAAAGAAGCAGTGATTGTCTCCACCGCCAGAACCCCGATCGGCAAGGCCTACCGGGGCGCTTTCAACAATACGGAGGGCCCTACCCTGGGCGGCCATGTCATCAGCGAAGCGGTCAGTCGTGCCGGGATCAGCCCGGAAGAAGTCGATGACGTGGTCCTGGGTTGCGCATTGCAGCAGGGCACCACCGGCTACAACATCGGTCGCCTGAGCGCCGTGGCCGCGGGCCTGCCTAACACCGTGGCCGGCATGAGCATGGATCGGCAGTGCGCCTCTGGCATGATGGCCATCGCCACCGCCGCCAAGCAGATCATGGCCGACGGCATGCCGATTGTGGTCGGCGGCGGCCTGGAATCCATCAGCCTGGTGCAGAACGACCACCGCAACACCTTCCGCACCCAGGATCCTAATGTGCTGCGTCTTTCACCGGATGCGTACATGCCCATGTTGCAGACCGCAGAAATCGTGGCCAAACGCTACAACATCAGCCGCGATGAACAGGATGCCTACGGCCTGCAGAGCCAGCAACGCACGGCGGCCGCACAGGAAGCCGGCAAGTTCGATGACGAGATTGCTCCCCTGGCCTCCACCAAAATCGTGGTGAACAAGGAAACCGGCGAACAGTCCTTCGAAAAGGTCAAGCTGGAAAAAGATGAGGGCAACCGTCCATCAACCAATGCCGAAGGCCTGGCAGGACTGAAGAGCGTGATTGAAGGTGGCGCCATCACTGCCGGTAACGCCAGCCAGCTCTCTGATGGCGCGTCCGCCGCAGTACTGATGGACGGCAAACTGGCCGAGCAGAAAGGCCTGCAACCGCTGGGCGCCTACCGAGGCATGGCCGTCGCCGGTTGTGCTCCAGACGAAATGGGTATCGGTCCGGTATTCGCCATACCCAAGCTGCTTGAGCGATTCAATCTGAAAATGGATGACATCGGCCTCTGGGAGCTCAACGAAGCCTTCGCGGTGCAGGTCCTGTATTGCCGCGACAAGTTGGGTATTCCCGATGAGCTGCTCAATGTCAACGGCGGAGCGATCTCCATTGGCCATCCCTACGGCATGAGCGGCGCCCGCATGGTCGGTCACGCTCTCATTGAAGGCAAGCGCCGTGGTGCCAAATATGTCGTCTGCACCATGTGTGTTGGTGGCGGCATGGGTGCGGCAGGCCTGTTCGAGGTTTTCTGACCACAAACGCCTGCGTACAGAAGAAGGGCCGCCATCCAACGGGATCGCGGCCCTTTTTTTGTCAGCAGATCCCACAGTCGTGAGATTCGTCCTGTTCGTCAGGTGGCAAACAGCTGCCCGGCAATATCCCGAAATGCCTTGAACTCCAGCGCATTCCCGGACGGATCCAGAAAAAACATGGTCGCCTGCTCCCCGGCCTGCCCCTCGAACCGGATCCCCGGCTCGATCACAAAACCGGAAATGACCTGTCGGACCCTCTCGGCAAACTCCCGCCAGTCGTCCATTTCCATAACCACACCAAAATGCGGTACCGGCACGCCATGCCCATCGACCGGATTGCTGATCTGTGGCACCTGGCCATTCATTCCCAGATCAGGATTTAGATGCACCACCAGTTGATGACCGAAAAGATCATAATCAATCCAGCTGTCGGAACTGCGCCCCTGGGGTAGTGTCAGTTTTTCACCATAAAACATGCGCGCCTCTTCAAGGTCACGCACCTGAATGGCCAGATGAAACGGTGTCAACATGTCCGGTCTCCTTGGTTATTCCTGGAAGTGATCTGCGGCTCCTCAATCATTCAGTGAAGGCTTACCACGCAGGGACTTTGTCTTGCCACGCTGGCTCTTGCCCTCCAGGCGCCTGCGTTTTGCAGCCCGCGATGGCCGGGTGGGACGTCGCTTTTTTGGCACCTGAGCCGCCTGATCAATCAATGCCTGCAATCGCTGCAGGGCATCTTCACGATTACGCGTCTGGGTACGGTATTGTTGCGCCTTGATCACCACAACGCCATCGGCATTAATACGTTGATCCCGGTTGTTCAGCAAACGCTCCCGGATATCCTCGGGCAATCCGGAACTACGTATATCAAAGCGCAGGTGAATGGCCGTCGAAACCTTGTTGACGTTCTGCCCTCCCGCTCCCTGCGCGCGCACGGCACTGATCTCGACTTCATCTTCGGACACCCGATACCGGCTACTCATCGTTCTCTCTTCCCTACTTTTGCTGTAAGCGACGCACAAAAATTGTGCAGAATGACCCGCTCCTGCCCTGTTCTGGTACCAAAATGGCCGGACTCAGACGCCCGGAGCATTGATTCAAGGAACCTCTGATTCATTCCACGACCGCTCTGCGGGGCCTGGAATGAATCAGAGGTTCCTTGGCATTACAAAGTTGGCCCGTTTCTTGGATGGTATCAGGTGCAGTAACTCTTTTGACGTTCAACATCGGTCAGCCTGCCGGCACTGCCTGTGCGGCACCTGACCAGGGTAACGATGCCCGTACCCCTCCCGGGGGTACGGGCTTTTTTTTGCTCCCCGATACCGCAAGGATATCGCATGGATACGACAAATCGCCAACCCAATCCGTCTATGAAGACGCCCCCGCCGCACCGTATAAGTGCAGTATTCCGAAATATGGATTAAAACGGCACAAAATATTTGGCAGGAATTCCTTGCAGGAGCTGCGGAAAAACTGGAACCTTCCCAACAGAAAAACTCGTAACTCGATGTTCTAACTGACAATAAAATCCACGCCAACTTCCCCCTTTTTCAACTGAAACAAATTGGCACGACTAATGCTTATCAAGGACTGAGTGTAATTTCTCCCCTGATAAACACTCGAGCCGAAAATGGAATTGACTCCCCTTTTCCATGGCGGGTTATAAAGCCCATGACACTGCTGGTCGGTGCATGGGCTTTTTTTTTACTTACGGATGGACTGACAGAAAACACCACATTTGCGCACAAGTAGTGCAATAAGAATCACGCAAGGCATCCAGACCGCAGGTCAAATGCGGTCATTATGCGTCGAAATGCCACTCTGACGCGACCTTCGGACAGAGGGATCACGCCCTCACACTGGTCCGCAAGCAAGCGCACCGGTAGAATGACCAGCATACGATTCATCACATCTTGCTAGCCATCTGCAGCATCATTTTCCGATCACAATCACCCGGGGCTGATCCGCCCCTCGTGAAGGAGTACCCGAAACATGGCTGATTACACACTCAACATCAACGGCGAGTCCCGCCAGGTCCGGGACGTGGATCCCGAGACGCCGTTGCTATGGATTCTGCGCGACGAACTGGGCCTGGTCGGCACCAAGTTCGGCTGTGTCGTGGCCCAGTGTGGTGCCTGCACCGTGCATCTCAATGGCAGCCCCGCGCGCTCCTGTTCCATGCCCGTCAGCGCCACGGCCGATGCCGAGATCACCACCATCGAAG
>PWQG01000196.1 GCA_003556835.1 Gammaproteobacteria bacterium | reverse complement strand
CTGGTGACCGTGCTGGGTGGATTCCCGCTACCGGTGGAAGTCATTCCGATGGCGCGCAGCCATGTTGGACGGGAAATCGTCAAGCTCGGCGGTGACCCGGTCTACCGGGATGGGTTCATAACGGACAATGGCAACATCATTCTCGATATCCATAACATGGAGATCATGGAACCGAAGAAACTGGAGCAGGCTCTGAACCAGATCACTGGTGTGGTGACCAATGGCCTGTTCGCATGCCGTGCGGCAGACAAGCTGTTGTTGAGCACACAAGAAGGAGTTCGGACACTGGAATGAACCGGTATCCGTGGAGGCATGGCATGGCATGGCATGGCACTTGATGGCCGCGCCGGAAAAAGCGCCGGGCCACGAGGCAGCCCGACGCCCTTAAAGAATCTCTGAATACGACTTACAGAGGATTCACGTTCTCCGCCTGAGGACCTTTCTGACCCTGGGTGACATCCATGGTCACCTTCTGGCCTTCCATCAGCGTTCGTCGTCCCGAACCATTAATGGCGCTGAAATGAACGAAAACATCTTTGCCGCCTTCCTGCTCAATGAAACCGAAACCTTTCTCGTCATTGAACCACTTCACAGTACCTGTTACTTGATCTGACATATCACTCTCTTGCTTTTTATCCTGGGCTTTCCGGAGGTGCCACCAGGGCGTGTTCCGGTCGTACCCGCACAATCTTCAAAGCCGGGCGTTACCCCGACCCCCGGAGCCAATTCCGACTCCTATTTGCAGTGTAACGCCAATATTTGTCAGAGGGAATACAAATCGACACCGCAGAAGACGATTCTGACCCGGTCACACTCATTTCGTCGCAAATCCATCACGGTTCATCGACAGATCAGCCAATCAATCAAAAATCTTCCCGGGATTCATGATGTTGGCGGGATCGAAGACCCGCTTGATCTGACGCATGAGTTCGATTTCGACGACGCTGCGGGAGTATTGCAGGTAGGGTTTTTTCAACAGACCCACGCCATGCTCAGCCGAGATGCTACCCCCGTATTGCTGCACGATGCTGAAAACTTCTTCACTGACCTCACCGCATTGTCGGAAAAAGTCCTCCTTCGCCAGGGCATCCGGCTTGAGGATGTTCAGATGCACATTGCCATCACCAATGTGGCCGAACCAGATGATTTCAAAGTCAGGGTATCGAGCGCTGACCAGGCCATCCACATCGGCCAGAAAGGCCGGCACCTGCGACACCTTCACGGAAATGTCATTCTTGTATGGCGTGAATCGGGAGATGGTTTCCGAGATGTCCTCGCGCAGCCGCCAAAGGGTTTTTGCCTGTTCGATACTCTGACTCATGGCACCATCCAGGGCCCAACCACTTTCGACACAATGTTCAAATACTTCCATGGCTGCATCAACTGCATCGCCGCCATCAGGATTCTCGAACTCGATCAGGGCGTAGTAGCTACCAATCGTTTCAAAGGGGCGCTGCAAGCCTTTTTCGGCAATCACATGTGCCATGGCCTGCTCGGAGAAAAACTCGAAGGCATTGATTTCCATTTTTTCCCGAAAGGCCTTGAGCACTTCCATGATGGCATCCATTTCCTCGACCGCCAGCACCAGCACGGTCGGGTCCTTCGGCGCACTCGCCAGACCCATGGTCAATTCCACAATGAAACCCAGGGTACCCTCGGAACCGATGAACAGGTGACGCAGATCATAACCGGTGGCGTTCTTCACCAGGCCCTGGTTGAGGTCGAGCAACTCACCACTGCCGGTGACCACCTTCATGCCGGTCACCCAGTCGCGGGTCAGACCGTAGCGGATGACCTTGATGCCACCGGCATTGGTCGCGACATTGCCGCCGATCTGGCTGGAGCCGGAGGAGGCGAAATCCACCGGATAGAAAAGACCATTTTCCTCGGCAAAATCCTGCAGCTGCTCGGTGACCACACCGGGCTGGCAGACCACCTGGCGGTCGACCGGATTGAAGTCCAGGATGCGGTTCATGCGATCGAAGGCCACGACGACTTCGGCGTCGGCAGCGACGGCCGCGCCACTGAGTCCGGTACGCCCACCGGACGGTACCAGGGCGATACGCTCGGCATTGGCCAGGCGCACCAGGGCCTGCACCTCTTCGGCAGAACCCGGCAACACCACCGCCGAGGGCCTGGGATCACGAATCTTTGTCCAGTCCCTGCCAAAAGTCTCCAGGGATTCGGGGTCTGTTTTCACGCGGTCTTCGCCGACAATGGCCGCCAGGGAGGCGACGAGATCCGGTTGCGGGTGCTGCTGGGTTGCGCTCATGCGTTCGATACCGTCCTGTGGGGAACTTGCTGGAAGTCGATCCAGGCGGGAATGCCTGCGTCGAATATGGTAACATACCGCGCCTTCGGGAGCCTCCCCGACTCTTCTCACCGCCCTGATCAAGCAAAGGGAACGCAAGACATGAAGCCTACGTCGCTGGAAAAGAGCAAGATCCGCTTTCTGTTGCTGGAAGGAGTACACCAGAGCGCGGTCACCGCACTCAACGCAGCCGGATACACCAATATTGAGTACCTCAAGACCTCGCTGTCCGAGGAGGATCTGATCGAGAAGATCCGGGACGTGCATTTCATCGGGATCCGTTCGCGCACCCAGTTGACTGAAAAGGTTTTTGCCGCCGCCCGCAAGCTACAGGCAGTGGGCTGCTTCTGTATTGGTACCAACCAGGTGGATCTGACCGCGGCGCTGATACGGGGCATTCCGGTATTCAATGCACCGTTCTCCAACACCCGCAGTGTCGCGGAACTGGTGGTGGGTCAAAGCATCCTGCTGTTACGTGGCATTCCCGAGAAAAACGCACTGGCGCATCGCGGTGGCTGGCTGAAGTCGGCCAGTGGCTCCTTCGAAACCCGCGGCAAGAAGCTGGGCATCGTCGGATACGGCAATATCGGTTCGCAGCTCAGTGTGCTGGCTGAATCCATGGGCATGAAGGTCTACCTCTACGATGTGGTGACCAAGCTGCCACTGGGCAATGCCGTGCAGATTTCCACGCTGAAAGAACTGATGCAGACCTGCGATGTGGTGAGCCTGCACGTACCGGAAACACCACAGACAGCGAACATGATCGGCGCCGAAGAACTGAGCTGGATGAAATCCGGCAGTATCCTGATCAATGCCTCGCGGGGCACGGTGGTGGATATCGAGGCTCTCGCGGCCTGCCTGGAAAGCGGTCACCTGGGTGGTGCCGCCGTGGATGTGTTCCCGGTGGAGCCGCGCTCCAACGATGAGGAATTCATCTCCCCCCTGCGCGCCTTCGACAACTGCATCCTGACGCCGCATGTGGGCGGAAGCACGGTTGAAGCCCAGGAGAATATCGGGGTGGAAGTGGCAGAAAAACTGGTGCTGTACAGTGACAACGGCAGCTCGGCCACCTCGGTCAATTTCCCGGAAGTCGCCCTGCCATCTCGCCCCGGCCAGCATCGGTTGCTGCATATCCACAAGAACGTACCGGGTGTACTTTCGGAGATCAACAACATCTTCTCCGAAAGCGGTATCAACATCCGCGCCCAGTATCTGCAGACCAATGAACAGGTGGGTTATGTGGTGACGGATGTGGACCAGGAGTACAGCGAGCTCGCGCGACAGAAACTGGCCAAGGTCAATGGCACAATCCGCAGCCGTATCCTCTTCTAGTAAAAAGAGTAAAAAGGGGACAGATTTATTTTCCCGAAAAAGGGACAGAAAAGGGGACAGATCTATTTTTCGTGGACCGAAAAATAGATCTGTCCCCTTTTCTGCCCCTTTT
>PWQG01000278.1 GCA_003556835.1 Gammaproteobacteria bacterium | reverse complement strand
TTCGCCACCAGCCCCAAATTCAGGCAAAATGGGCTGCGACCGAGTGTGACGGGTGGGGGAACCCGTGAATAAACAAGAACTTTCCGAACGCGACATCTGCACCAAATACATCGTCCCGGCCGTGGAACGCGCCGGCTGGGGTCGTATGCTTCAGATGCGCGAGGAGTTCGAGATCGCCAGGGGGCGCATCATCGTGCGCGGCGAGTCGACCGCTGTCCAGGAAGCCAACCCCACCGATACCGGCCGATCACCCCAACCCCACCTGCACCGCCTATTCGATGCTGTTTGCGCCCCTGTTATGACCAAGCGCAGGACCGAGGTCATCCGGCGCATAAGGGAGGAGTTCGAAAACGGGGCTGACTATTATCGATTCCAGGGCGAAAGACTCGCGGTCGAGCCCGGCAATCCCGCCGAAAAGCCCGACGCCAGCCACCTCGGCTGGCACAATGACAATGTTTTTCGTCCTTGACTAGCAACCCCCAATTTTCCAATGGCCATCAAGAAATCCGAACTCTACTCCTCCCTCTGGGCCGGCTGCGACGAGCTGCGCGGCGGCATGGACGCGTCCCAGTACAAGGACTACGTCCTGTTCATGCTGTTCATTAAGTACATCTCGGACAAGTACGCCGATTCCGACGACTTTGCCCCGCCGGTGATCATCCCCAAGGGCGCCAGCTTTGCCGACATGATCGAGCTCAAGGGCAAGAGCGACATTGGCGACAAGATCAACACCCAGATCATTCAGCCGCTGATCGAGGCCAATCAGCGCCTGGCGCGCAGCGACTTCCCCGACTTCAACGACCCCAACAAGCTCGGCGAAGGCAAGGCGATGGTCGACCGCCTCACCAACCTGATCAGCATCTTCCAGAAGCCGGAGCTGAACTTCGCCAAGAACCGCGCCGAGCACGACGATATCCTGGGCGACGCCTACGAATACCTGATGCGCCACTTCGCCCAGGAAAGCGGCAAGAGCAAGGGCCAGTTCTACACCCCGTCCGAGGTCAGCCGCATCATGGCCCAGGTGATCGGCATTTCGCCCGACAACACCAAGGCCGCGACTACCGCCTATGACCCGACCTGCGGGTCCGGCTCGCTATTGCTGAAAGTCGCCGCCGAGGCCGGCAAGCACATCACCCTGGAAGGGCAGGAGAAGGATGTCACCACGGCGGGCCTGGCGCGCATGAACATGATCCTGCACGACTTCCCCACCGCCAACATCGTGCAGGGCAACACCCTGGCCAACCCCAAGTTCAAGGATGGCGAGCAACTGCGCACCTACGACTATGTGGTGGCCAATCCCCCCTTCTCGGACAAGGGTTGGAGCGCCGGCATCACGCCGGAGGACGACCCATGGCAGCGCTTCGCCTGGGGCACGCCCCCGGCCAAGCAGGGCGACTACGCCTACCTGCTGCACATCGTCCGCTCCATGAAATCCACCGGCAAGGGCGCGGTCATCCTGCCCCACGGCGTGCTGTTTCGGGGCAATGCCGAGGCCGCCATCCGCAAGCAACTGGTGCGCTCGGGCTACCTGAAGGGCATCATCGGCCTGCCGGCCAACCTGTTCTACGGCACCGGCATCCCCGCCTGCATCCTGGTGCTGGATAAGGACAATGCCCAGGCCCGCCGTGGCATTTTCATGATCGACGCCTCCAAAGGCTTCATCAAGGACGGCAACAAGAACCGCCTGCGCGAGCAGGACATCCACCGCGTCGTCGACACCTTCAACAAGCAGGCCGATGTGCTGCGCTACGCCCGCATGGTGCCCTTCGACGAGATTGCCGACCCGAAGAACGACTTCAACCTCAACCTGCCGCGCTACATCGATTCCAGCGAACCCGAAGACCGCCACGACCTGCACGCCCACATGAACGGCGGCATCCCCGAGCGCGATATCGACGGCGACCCGGCCGCCATTCCGCCGACGCCGGGCCTGGCCGCCTACTGGCAGGTGTTCCCGACCCTGCGCCAGAGCCTGTTCCGCGCCAACAGTCATCCCGGCTATGCCGAGCTGGCGGTGGAAGTGGCCGCCATCAAGCCCACCATCCTGGAACACGGCGAATTCGCCGCCTTCCGAGGCCGCATCACCGCCCTGTTCGACGACTGGCGCCGCCGCAACCGGCCCGTGCTCAAGGGCTTCGGCGTGGACGGCCTGCCCAAGACCTTGATCACCCACATTGGCGAAGACCTGCTCGACAGCTTCCGAGCCGCACCCCTGCTCGACCCCTACGACATCTACCAGCACCTGATGGACTACTGGTACGAAACCCTGCAGGACGACGCCTACGAAATCGCCGCCGACGGCTGGGTGGCCGAACCCCGCCGCGTGCTCGAAGAAATCAAGACCGGCAAGAAAAAAGGCCAGATGAAAGACAAGGGCTGGACCTGCGACCTGATCCCCAAGCCCTACATCGTCGCCCGCTATTTCAGCGAGCAGCAGGCCGAACTGGACGCCATGCAAAGCGAGCTCGACACCGCCGCCGCCCAGCTCACCGAGCTGGAAGAAGAACACGGCGGCGAGGACGGCGCCTTCGCCGAGCTGGACAAGATCAACAAGGGCGAAGTCAGCAAACGCCTGAAAGAAATCAAGGGCGACCCCGAATACGCTGACGAGGCCAAGATCCTCAAACAGTGGACCCAGCTCGACAAACGCCAGAGCGAGCTGAAAAAGCAGATCAAGGACGCCGACGCCACCCTCGACCAGCTCGCCTACGAGAAATACCCCGAACTCAGCGAGGACGAGATCAAGGCCCTGGTGGTGGACGACAAATGGCTCACCGCCCTGGAATCCGCTGTGCAGAACGAACTGGAGCGCGTTTCCCAGACCTTGACCGCCCGCGTGCGCCAACTGGCAGAGCGCTATGAAGCTCCGCTGCCGGAACTGAGCCGACAGGTCGAGGAGCTGTCGGCGCGAGTGGACGCGCACTTGAAAACCATGGGGGTGGCGTGGTGATGAAGGGGGAGGCCTTGGAAGTTCGCGATGCCTCGGCGAGGTATGTGCCGCAGCTGGACATGCCCGTGGTGCCAGAGGGCTACAAACAGACCGAGGTGGGAGTGATTCCGGAGGATTGGGGGGTTGTTTCGCTTGGAGACTGTCTAGCCGTGAAGCCAAGCTACGGAATCAATGCGCCAGCCGTTCCCCAATCGGACAGATTGCCCACCTATCTCCGTATCACGGACATTACTGAAGAGGGGAGCTTTTCACCAGACCCAGCTGTTTCCGTGTCTTCAGGTTCCTCTGAGAACTACTATTTGTCAGAGGGAGACATCGTTTTTGCTCGAACAGGCGCGAGCGTAGGAAAATCATACTTGTACCGCCCTTCGGATGGCCCGTTGGTCTACGCTGGGTTCCTTATTCGAGTCCGTCCCAACCAGCAGCAGCTTCTTCCCGCTTTTCTAGGTGCTTATGTGACCACAGGTCGCTATTGGCAATGGGTGAAGCTCATGTCCATGCGAAGTGGTCAGCCTGGCATCAATGGTACAGAGTACGCTCGGCTGCCTGTTCCGCTTCCGCCTCTGGAAGAACAACGCGCTATCGCCACCGCCCTGAGCGATATGGATGCCCTGCTGGAGGCGCTGGACCGCCTGATCGCCAAAAAGCGCGACATCAAACAGGCCACTATGCAACAACTCCTCACCGCCCAAACCCGCCTGCCGGGCTTTGAGGGGGAGTGGGAGGTTAAGCGGTTAGGTGAGATCGCACACATCAAGACCGGCAGCCGCAACAACGAGGATAAGGTTCAGGACGGAGAGTACCCGTTTTTCGTTCGATCTGAAAACGTAGAGCGAATCAATAACTACTCGCACGACTGCGAGGCGATCCTCGTACCAGGTGAAGGCAGGATCGGGGAGATCTTTCACTACGTCAACGGACGCTTCGACGTACATCAACGGGTCTATGCCATTACCCAATTCAAGCCCGGTGTCTCCGCTAAGTTTGTTCATCTCTATATGAGAATGAAATTCGGTGCGTGGGCAATGCAGAATACAGTGAAAGCTACGGTTGATTCACTCCGTCTGCCCACGTTTCTGGATTTTGAAATACTGGTGCCACCGACCGAAAGCGAGCAAATAGCAATCGCCAGCATCCTTTCAGAAATGGACGCAGAACTGGAAGCCCTACAACAACGCCGCGCCAAGACCGCTGCCCTCAAACAGGCCATGATGCAGGAATTGCTGACAGGGCGCACAAGGCTCGTTGAGCCCGAGAAACGGGATCGACATGCCTAAAGATGGGGGGCAAATTAGGGAAGAGCGCTATCCTGCTGATTTGGAAATCAACGTAAGTGATTTCCATCAAAGCGGGTGGAAAGGTGCCCTGGCCGAGATAAGCCACGAGGGCTATCCGTCGATGTGGTCAGCCTTGTCTGAAGCCGCCCGCCGTGCACTTGGCGAAAATAGGCCAGAACATGCAAAGGTGCTGTGGCTGCTTGCAGATGCTTGCTCCATGATGCTGGTGCCCGGTAGTCCAAATGAGCCCTTTAAGCCCTTCATGGTCATTGAAGGCCGAAGGTCAGTCATTCCTGACGACTTTTCCGAAGCCGATATTGCCTTCTTCGAAGAAGTGGTAGATGAGGTTGATAGCATCTGGCTTCGTGCAAGGCTCGCCGATTTGATCTGGCTGAAACAGAGCAAACGTGATGTCCGATTTGCCCTCGCTGCAATTGACGCCTATCGGTCGATAAGTTTGGATAGAGATATCTGGGTTCGGGGCGGAAAGGAGTGTTGGGTTAGAGGGATTGTACTTGCTCGAATGCTGAGAGTCGGTGCGGGCGACCGCCTTGCTGAGATCGAAGCTGCGATTCTCCAGGCACTCGAGTCCGCTGAGAAAAACGATGGATTCCTGACGCTTTGGTTGGCAGACCTTCTTGCAGACAACGGCTTAGGTTACGCTCAATCGCTCGAAATTGCACAGAGCCTCGAGGCTATGGCGGGCGCTTTCGATGCCGATGGTGACCTTCACCGTGCACGCGAACATTTCAACGGAGCAGCGAAATGGTACAAACAGGCTGATGAGGAAGCGAAGGCAGCCTCAATGACTGTTGCGGAGGCTGAGAGTTGGGTTAAAGAGGCTATTGCGCGCGTATCATCGGAAAGTCCGAGTCACATGGCCGCTGCGACGTTCTACGAACACGCTGTTCAGGTCTATCGAACCATCCCTCGTTCAGAGCGGGCCGTTCATCGGGTTGATGAACGGCTCGCCGAGCTGCGTGCAGACCTCCGTGAAGCAGGCGAAAAATCTGTCAGTGAGATGCATCAATTCACCAGCCCTGGTGTGGATATCAGTGAGATTGTTGAGAATGCACGCAACGCTGTAAGAGGAAAGATGGTAGCTGATGCCTTAAAAGCATTTTGCAACCTGCATCCAGGAGTGGACGTTCAGAAAGCCCGCGAGACTGCAGAGCGACGTTTAGCAGATCATCCTCTTCAGGCTCTTTTCCCGGCAACCGTAATTAGTCGTGACGGACGTGTTATCGCCAAGCGTCCAGGAATGAACCTAAGCGGAACCTCGACTCAAAATGACGAAAATGAGGTTGCTATCAGGGCTGGAATGGTTCAAGACTATGGCCTTTTAATCGGCATTTTGGTGCAGGGCGATATTTTGCCAGCGCTTGAGGTTCTTTGGCTAGAACATCGTTTACGTGAATCAGATTTCGTCGGACTAGCTAGCCAATCTCCAATTGTGCCGAAGAACCGAGTTCGTCTATTTGCTAAGGCACTGTTCTTGGGCTACGACGGGGATTTTGTGGCCGCATTGCATCTATTGGTTCCGCAAGTCGAAAACCTTGTTAGGCACCATCTGAAGGTGTCAGGCGTAAAGACAACTATGCTTGATGCAAGCGGAATAGAGCATGAGGTCGGCCTAAGCTCTCTAATGGACTATCCTGAAACAGAGCAAATCTTTGGCTCAAATCTAGCATTTGAGCTGCGAGCGCTATTTTGCGATCCATTCGGTCCGAATTTGCGTAATGAGCTTGCACATGGACTGCTTGACGAAGCCGGTTGCCGATCTATCTATTCTGTATACGCCTGGTGGTTCTGTCTCAGATTGACCTTCAACACGTTCTGGAATACTAAACACAAATCGGATTCGAGTGAAACGGACGATGAATCGGAATCGGAGGGTGAGTGAGTGAAGTCACCCTACGTGCCTCATCCAGTACCAGTTGCGTCGTGCTCCAATCTTCACCGGCTCTGCGGCCGCTCAGGTCAGCGGGCTGAAAGGCGGCGGGAGTGATTTTGCTTCTATGAATCTTTCAGAGCTCACCAGCATCCTCGCCTGCGGCGAAGACAGCCGCCACCAGTTCAAGCGTGACGCCACCAATTCCGATGGCCTTGCCGCCGAACTGGCTGCCTTTGCCAACAGCGGTGGGGGCTGGCTGTTTCTGGGCGTCAATGACGACGGCAGCATCGTGGGGGGGGATGCCGCCGATATTCGGCGGCTGAATCAGCTATTGGGCAATGCTGCCTCCCAGCATGTCCGCCCGCCGGTGCATCCGCTCACCGAAAATGTGCAGACGGACCGCGGGATCGTCATGGTGGTGGAGGTGCCCGATGGGCTGGCCAAACCGTATCTGGACAATCAGGGCCGCATCTGGGTCAAGCAGGGGGCGGACAAGCGCCATGTGACATCGCGCGAGGAAATGCAGCGGATGTTCCAGCGGGCGGCGCTGGTCTATGCCGATGTGGTGTCGGTGGCGGGCACGTCGGTGGACGATATCGACGACAAGGCGTTCAATGCCTACTTTGACCGGCGCTATGGTCAAAGCAGCGAGTTTTCCGGCCTGACTCGGGAGCAGTTGTTGCAGAACCTGGGCCTGGGCGATGGTCGGGAGCTGAATCTGAGCGGCGTCATGCTGTTTGCGCGGAACCCGCAGCGCTGGCGTCCGGCCTTCGAGGTGAAGGCGGTGGCCTTTCCCGACAAGGTGCTGCACGACACCCGCTACCTGGACAGCGAGGACATCAAGGGCACGCTGCTGGAGCAGTTCCGCGGTGCCTTCGCCTTTATAAAGCGCAATCTACATCATGTCCAGCGCGGGCGTGGTTTCAATTCGCCGGGAGAGCTGGAAATTCCGGCAATCGCGCTGGAAGAGCTGCTGGTGAACGCGCTGATTCATCGAGACTATTTCAACAGCGCCTCGATCCGCGTGATGGTGTTTGCTGATCGGGTGGAGATTGTCAGCCCCGGCAACTTGCCGGACAGCTTGAGCCCAGAGGACATCCGCCAGGGCAAGACCATCCGCCGAAACCCCACGCTGACCGAACACGCCAGCCATATCTTGCCGTATCGGGGCATGGGCAGTGGTATTCCCCGAGCCCTGGAAGCCTGGCCGCAGATCGACCTGGTGGACGATCCGGCGGGCAATCAGTTCAGCGCCGTGGTTTGGCGGCCGGAGGCGGAGTGGGCTTCTGATGCGGCCACCCCTCAAGTCACCCCCCAAGGCGCCCCTCAAGTTACCCCCCAAGTCACCGGGGAAGTCGAGCGACTGGTGGCCGTATTGAAAGGGGAGATGAAGCGTGCCGAAATCCAGGAAGTGCTGAGTCTGAAGGACCGCAAGCACTTTCAGGAAAAATACTTGCGCCCGGCGCTTGAGGCGGGTTTTGTCGAGATGACCATTCCCGATAAGCCCCTGAGCAGCCGCCAGAAATACCGTCTGACTGGGGCCGGCGAAGCTCTGCTGAAGACGCAACAGGCCAAGAAGGAGTAACCGCATGGCAAGCCGAGCCCGCCCAGAACGCCTGACCCAGAACCGCGTGGTCGAACTCTTCACTCGCCCCGAGGCGGAAGGCGGGCTGGGCTATCGCAATCTGGGCGACTGGCATAAGCGCGAAAACAACCGACAGATAGAGCCGGAGCTGCTGCGCGCTAATCTGCGCGAGCGCGGCTACTCCGAAGCCCATATTTCCGCTGCTCTGCAAAAACTGGAGGCCGCTGCGGACGTCACCGGCATGACGCTCTACCAGGCCAATCTGCGCACCTACAACCTGTTGCGCTACCCAGTAAAGGTGCTGCTCGCACCGGGCCAGCCGCATGAGGATGTGCATCTGATCGACTGGGAGAGCCCTGAGAGCAACGACTTCGCCCTGGCCGAGGAAGTCACGCTCAGGGGCGGGCATGAGCGTCGGCCCGATCTGGTGCTGTATCTCAACGGCATCGCGGTGGCGGTGATCGAACTCAAGCGCAGTTCGGTGGAGGTGGCCGACGGTGTGCGCCAGCTCATCACTAACCAGGAGCCGATCTTCAACGAGCGCTTTTTCAGCACCGTGCAGCTTCTGCTGGCCGGCAGCGATTCCCAGGGCCTGCGCTACGGCACCACCGGCACCCCCGAGCAGTTCTTTGTGCAGTGGAAAGACGAGGAAGGCGGTGGTGAAACCTCAGCCGGCGTCTTGCTGGACAAGCCGTTGGCGCAGATGTGCCGCAAGCCGCGCCTGCTGGACCTGATCCGCAACTTCGTGATCTTCGACGCCGGCCAGAAGAAAGTGCCCCGGCCGCACCAGTATTTTGGCGTCAAGACTGCCCAGGAGCGCATCGCCAAGCAGGAGGGCGGGGTGATCTGGCACACTCAGGGCAGTGGCAAGAGCATAGTCATGGTGCTGCTGGCCAAGTGGATCATGGAGCATGGCCCGGCCGCCCGTATTCTGGTGGTCACTGACCGCGACGAGCTGGACAAGCAGATTGTCGGTGTGATGCGCAATGCCGGCGTGGTGGGGGAGGATGGCCCGTCGCCGCGCATTACCTCGCGCGCCCAGTTCGTGGAAATGCTGGACGCGACGACTCCGCGACTACTCTGCGCCCTGGTGCACAAGTTCGACCCCGGCGATCTCAAGGGTGACCCGCCGCCCGTCCACGGGCGTTTTTATGTGTTCGTCGACGAGTGCCATCGAACCCAGGGTGGCCGCATGAACCGGCAGATGAAGCGCTGGCTGGCCGAGGCCATCTTCATCGGCTTTACCGGCACGCCGCTGCTACGCAAGGACAAACAGACCACCCGCGAGGTGTTCGGCACCTATATCCACACCTATAAATTCCCCGAGGCCGTAGCCGATGGCGTGGTGCTGGATTTGAAGTACGAAGCCCGCGATGTGCCCCAGCGCCTGACCTCGCAACAGGCCATCGACGCCTGGTTCGAGCGCAAGACGCGCAATCTGAACAATTACCAGAAGGCAGTGCTGCGCAAGCGTTGGGCGACGCTGGAAGAGTTGATGAGTGCGGCTGAGCGCAAGCAGCGGATTGTTGCTGCCATCATCGAGGATTTCAGCCTCAAGCCGCGACTGAACAATGACCGCGGAACGGCTATCCTGGTGGCAGCCTCCATTTACGATGCCTGCCATTATTTCCGGCTGTTTCAGAATACCTCGTTTGGAAAGTACTGCGGCATCATCACCTCGTTCGAGCCCAATCACAACGCGATCTCGCGCGAGCCCAGCGATAGCGACGAACGCTACAAATTCGATACCTACACCCAGTACGTGCTGAAAGACGGCCAGAGCACCGCCCAATACGAGGCCGAGATGAAGCGGCGCTTTATCAAGGAGCCGGCCAACACCAAGCTGTTGATCGTGGTCAGCAAGCTGCTGACGGGCTTCGATGCGCCCTCGTGCAGCTACATCTACCTGGACAATGAACTGCGCGACCACAACCTGTTCCAGGCCATCTGCCGGACCAACCGCCTGGATGGCGACGATAAGGACTATGGCCATATCGTCGATTTCAAGCAGCTATTCGGCGATGTGCAGCAGGCCATCGCCGTTTACAGCTCTGACGAGCTGGACCTGGACGATGGCGGCGCTGCCGGCAACAACATCGAGCTCAAGGACTGGCTCAAGGAAGGGCGGAAGAAGCTCGACACTATCCGCGAGGCACTCAAGTACCTGTGCGAGCCAGTCCCACCACCGCGTGAGATCGAGCATTATCTGCACTATTTCTGTGGCAACGCCGGCACAGCCGAGGAACTGGACGAAACCGAGGTGCTGCGGGTCTCTTTCTACAAGGCCGTGGCTAGCTTTGTGCGGGCCTATGCGGCCATTTCCCAGGACCTGGAAGCCGCTGGCTACTCGGCCGTCGACAGTCAGCGCTTGCAGGATGAAGTGGCCTTTTTCAGCGAGGTGCGTGCTGCCATCAAGCGGCATTCCGGCGAGGAGCTGGATATCAAGCCCTACGAAGCGGACATGCGCCACCTCATCAACACCTACATTCAGGCCGATCCGGCCAGCAACCTGGGTGCGGTGGACAGCTATTCCCTGGTGGAATTGATCATCGAGACAGGCATTCACGACGCCATCGCGCAGAAGCTTAACCAGCAGGGCAAGCTGTCGAAAAATGCCGTGGCCGAGGGCATCATCAACAACGTCCGCAAGACCATTATCCGCGACCAGCTCACCGACCCGCGCTTCTACGAAAAGCTGTCGAAGCTGCTGGAAGACTTGATTGCGGATTGGCGCAGTGGCGTCGTGTCCTACCAGGATTTTCTCGACCAGGCCGAGTCGCTGGTGCAAAAAATGCGGGCAGGGCATGCCGCTGAAGACGTCCCCGCCGCGCTGGTCGGCAACCAGCCTGCCATCGCCATTTACAACAACCTGCCCCAGATTCTGGCCCAGACGATTGAGCCGACCCTGATGCAGGATGACGATCCGGCATATTCAGATCCCAACATCTCGCTGGCACTGGCCATTGACCAGGCCATGCGCGAGCAAGCTCCGGCCGGCTGGCGCGGCGACGATGCGCGTGAGCGCCAGGTGCTCAATGCCCTGTTTCCGATCCTCAGGAGAAACCGACAGGCTACCGAGGCTGTGTTCGAACTGATCCGAAATCAGGCGGGTTATCCATGACCGAAACGATCACGTTGGGCGACATTGCCATAAAAGTGACTCGCAAGGCCGTGAGTAACGTGCATCTGTCCGTGCATCCACCAGATGGCCGGGTGACCCTGGTGGCACCAAGCGAAACCCGCCTGGAGGTTGCTCGTGCATATGCCATTGCCAAGCTTGGATGGATACGTGATCAACAAGAAAAGCTCAGAAACCAGGCCCGAGAGACGCCACGCCAGTACATTGAGCGTGAGAGCCACTATCTTTGGGGGCGACGTTACCTGCTATCCGTTGAGGAGCGGGAAGAGCGCCCAGGGATCAAATTGGACCACAAACGCATTATTCTGACCGTCCGGCCAGGTGCTGATCGGCCCAAACGCGCCGAAGTCATGCACGCTTGGCACAGACGCCTTCTGCACGAAGCCGTCCCGCCCCTGATCGAAAAATGGGAGCGCAGGCTAGGCGTGAAGTTAGCCAAGTATTTCCTGCAGCGGATGAAGACCAAATGGGGCGGATGCAACCCAAAATCCGGCACCATTCGCCTGAACACTGAGCTGGTCAAGAAGCCCAAAGACCTGCTCGAGTACATCATCGTGCACGAAATGGTGCATTTGATTGAACCGACTCACAATGAGCGGTTTATGTCGATTTTGAACGAGCACTATCCGATCTGGCGAGAAGCGCGTGATGAGTTGAATTCGCTTCCATTGTCAGATGAGCAGCGATGACTCTGCGAACAGCCAAACACTCGAAGTCTTTGTAATATTCCAAAAAAGGAACAGGAAGTCATGAGGATATCGACAATCCTAGATCACATTGACACCGGCCACATGGCGCTGCCTGAGTTTCAGCGCGGTTATGTATGGAATCGCGACCAGGTTCGTGGGTTGTTTGATTCAATGTATCGCCGTCACCCAGTCGGTGGCCTGCTGGTCTGGGCGACGCAATCCGAAAAAGCCGCTGCGCGTGGCGATGGCGTGGTGGCGCCCGGAGTGGTCAAGCTGCTGCTGGACGGTCAGCAACGCATCACCTCGTTATACGGGGTGGCTCGAGGAAAGCCGCCGAAATTTTTCGACGGCAATGAACGGGCATTCACCGGGCTGATGTTCCACGTTGGTGACGAAGTGTTCGAGTTCTATCAGCCGGTCAAGATGAAGGGTGATCCGATGTGGATTGATGTCAGCGAGCTGATGCGAGGTGGATCGGATGGACTTGAAGAGATGATCGAGAGAATCTCTCAGCACCCTGATGTCGGCATGAAGGCGATGCGCTTTGCCGGTCGCCTGTCCCGTGTGCTGGGCGTACTGGATATCGATCTGCATATCGAGGAGGTGACGGGGGAAGACAAGACGCTCGATGTGGTTGTCGACATCTTCAACCGTGTCAATAGTGGTGGCACGAAGCTTTCCAAAGGTGACCTCGCGTTGGCGAAGATCTGCTCGGACTGGCCGGCAGCGCGTGATGAGATGAAAGCCAAGCTCAAGGAGTGGGAGGAGGCGGGGTACCACTTCAATCTGGATTGGATGTTGAGGTCGGTCAACACCGTGCTGACCGGTGAGGCTAAGTTCCAGTACCTGCACAACAAGTCCGCCGAAGATGTGCAGGATGCCATGAAGCGTGCTAATCGCCAGATTGACAACTGCCTGAACATGATTGCCGGTCGCCTGGGCCTGGATCACAACCGGGTCATCTTTGCACGCTTTGCCATTCCGGTAATGGTGCGCTACCTCGACCAGAAGCATGGAAGGCTCAGTGAAGTGGAACGCGACAAGCTGTTGTTCTGGTTTGCACAGGCGGGCATGTGGGGCCGGTATTCCGGCTCCACTGAAACCTACATCGACAAGGATCTGGAGGCGCTGGAGGGCGAAGGCGCCGGCGCCGAGCAGCTGATCGATCAGCTGCGCCTCTGGCACGGAGCCTTGCGTGTTCAACCGGATCACTTTACCGGCTGGAGCCTGGGTGCGCGCTTTTATCCAGTGCTCTACATGATCACGCGGATGGGTCAGGCCCGCGACTGGGGCACAGGGCTGGAGTTGCGCGCCAACCTGCTGGGCAAAATGAGCGCGCTGGAGGTACATCACATCTTTCCGAAATCACAGCTTTACAAGTGTGAATACGCTCGCTCGGAGGTCAACGCGCTGGCCAACTTCTGTTTTCTGACCAAGGATACCAATCTCGATATCAGTAACCGCCTACCGGAGGAATACTTCCCTGACATAGAACAAAATTATCCCGGTGCCCTGGCTTCGCAGTGGATCCCCATGGATCCCGATTTGTGGCGAATCAGTCGTTTTCGAGATTTCCTTGAAGCCCGAAAGGTGCTGTTGGCCAATGAAGTGAACCTGCGCATGGAAGAGTTGTTGCACGGCGACAACCAGTGGATTGAAGGTCCGGCCTCTGAAGTTGCCGCGCCAACCATGGTTGGCGGTGGCATTACCAGCGAAGAAGAAGAGCAGGAGCTTATGGCGCTTAACGAATGGATCACGCAACAGGGACTGGCCAGTGGTGAGTTGAGCTTTGATTTCACCCACCCGGAATCGGGTGAGCAGCGTGCCATTTTCGACCTGGCCTGGCCACATGGGCTGCAGGAGGAGTTGACCCAACCAGTGGCGGTATTACTCAATGAAGGGCCGGAAGTCCTGGCAGTGGCCAGCGAGGCTGGCTACCGATTTTTCACTTCTGTTGATCGCTTCCGTGAGTATGTCAGGCGCGAAGTCCAGACCGAGGCCGAAGCCTGAATTGGGGCTGGAATGACCCATCAAAAAAACTTGGATCGGTCGGCGTCCCCGCTGATTACCCAAGCGGAGATATTCATAGGCTGGGACGTCGGCGGCTGGGACTGTGACCGCAATCCCCGCAGCCGTGATGCGTTGGTAGTGCTTGATGTCGGTCGGCAAGTGGTCGGACGACCCTGGCGGGGCAACCTTCGATTGATAATCAACGAAGCCTCGGATGCCGGGGAGTTCCTGCAGAAGTTGCTGAATTTGTGCGAGATTGATTATGAAGGCACAAGTCGGGCACTCCTGGCCGTTGATGCGCCACTGGCTTTCTCGCGGGATTTTGTGGCGCTGGTCAGTGGTGGGGACGTGCCGGAGACTGTCTATCGGAACGACTGGAATCCCTATTTGTTTCGTGAGACCGAACGCTTTTTGATGGCCCACGGCATTAGGCCGCTATCGTCGGTCAAGGACATGATCGGCAGCCAGGCCACCAAGGCCCGCCATGTGGTCAGTCGCTTCGCACCGCGAATTTTGGAAACGGGTGTCTGGACTGATGATCAGCGCCTGTTCTTGATTGAAGCCTACCCATCGGCGGCCAACAAGTCTTATCGGTTTCGGTCTCTACGTGATGCGTTCCTGATTGCTGAATTGCGCATTGGTCGGCTGGCTGATGAGTGATCAGCCGGAATCTCTCGCCTGGCCTGCGACTGATATTCCCTCCGGACGAAAACCGGACGAAAACCGGCACAGAAAACCGGGACATGCATGATCTGAACCATCCCGACAACCCCGCTCCAGCCTTCGATAACGGCTCGCCAATGGCTCCTTTCCTTGCTACAGCGTGAGTTACGCTGCATCAGACGGTTGAAC
>PWQG01000453.1 GCA_003556835.1 Gammaproteobacteria bacterium | reverse complement strand
GGATGGCCCTCGCGGGCCGGCTTCTGCCTGGTGTCCTCGGCCGAACGTGACGGTATGCGCCTGATCGCTGTGGTCATGGGTACCGCTAGCGAAGAAGCCCGGGTGGCGGAAACGCAGAAAATGCTCAGCTACGGTTTCCGCTATTTTGAGACCCACAAGCTTTATGATGCCGGTGAATCGCTGGACAGCGTCCGTGTCTGGTCCGGACAGGACAACAGTCTGGAGCTTGGCCTGGCGGATGAAGTCTATGTCACCATCCCCCGGGGACGCACTGGTGATCTGAATGCCAGCCTGGACATTGGTGATGTCCTGCATGCACCGGTGGAGCAGGGGCAGCAGGTCGGCACGGTCAACATCACTCTGGATGAAGAGTCCGTCTACAGCGGCAATGTGGTGGCCCTGCATGCCGTGGAGCGCGGTGGTCTGTTCAAGCGCTTGCTGGATGCCTTGACCCTGTTCATCACCGGGCTGTTTTCTGGATGAGTGGCATGAAATTCACAGATATGGGACAACAGGCCGCGCCTGAAATCCGTTTCCCCTGTGAATATCCGGTCAAGGTCATGGGGGTGGCCAGCAGCGTTTTCCGTGACGAGGTTGTGACCGTGTTCCAGCGTCATGCGCCGGAGGTCAATAACGAACAGATCACGGTGCGGGAAAGCCGCCAGGGAACCTACCTGTCCGTGACCGTAGTCATCCAGGCGACGGGAAAACAGCAACTGGAGCAGCTTTTTCAGGATCTGAAAACGGTTGCCGGTGTCAAGTTGGTCCTGTGAGCACGACAGATCGTCAGCTGATTGTCCGTGAACTTGGCGAGCAGCCCTATGAACCGGTCTGGCATGCCATGCAGGCATTCACGGCCTCCCGCGATGCAACAACACCTGACGAAATCTGGTGCCTTTCTCACCTGCCGGTCTACACCCAGGGGCAGGCCGGCAAGCCCGAACATCTGATCAATACGGACCGGATCCCCGTGGTCCAGATTGATCGGGGTGGCCAGGTGACCTATCACGGCCCGGGACAACTGCTTGTTTATCTTCTGATTGACATCCGACGTGCCGAAATCGGTGTACGGCAACTGGTTTCCCTGATGGAAGATGCCATCATCGCCACCCTTGGCGAACTGGGTATCGAAGCCGGCCTGCTTGACCGCGCGCCGGGCGTGTACGTCAACGGTGCCAAAATTGCGTCCCTGGGTCTGCGGATCCGCCGTGGTTGTTCCTACCATGGACTGGCGCTCAATCTGGATATGGACCTGTCTCCTTTTTTGGGAATCAACCCCTGTGGTTATGAGGGCATGGCGGTGACCCAGCTGCGTGATCTGCTGCCCGGAGAACCCGTATCGATGGGCCGGGTACGTCGGATGTTGCTTCAGCGCCTGATTACCAAGCTGCCCGGGAGTCACGATGTGCTGCATAGCGATCAGTGGCCGACCGGTATCAAAGCATCGGCAAATGCAGTAAAGTAATGCCTCGCAGCCGTTCAGGCAGAAGTATCAGTCAAGGAGTCCTACATGGCAGTCCCGGGTCATTCTGTGAAGCGCAGTGCGGCAGCAGTTGTTGCCCTGGCGCTGAGCCTGTTTCTTGGTGCCGCGCAGGCACAGACAGCCGGCAATCCGATTGTGCGCGTCAGCACCACATTCGGTGATTTTTCCGTCGAACTGTTCGCGGATGAGACGCCAGCCACCGTTGAAAATTTCCTCAATTATCTGGAGCGGGGAGATTACCAGAACACGTTCCTGCACCGCCTGGAGCAGGATTTTGTGCTGCAGGGGGGTGGCTATCGATTCCAGCCTTGCGTAGAGGGTGGACCGCGGCCTTGCGGACCCCTGGCGATTCCCCAGGACCCACCGGTTGTCAACGAGCCCGGTCTCTCCAATGTCCGGGGAACCATTGCCATGGCCAAGATGGGCGGCGACCCTGACAGTGCGACCAGCCAGTGGTTTGTGAACCTGGCTGACAACGCCGAGAATCTGGATGAACAAAACGGTGGTTTTACTGTATTCGGGCAGGTGCTTGGCGAGGGAATGCAGGTCGTCGATCGGCTCGCAGAGGTGGATACCTTCAATCTTGGAGGTTTTGCCACGTCCATTCCGCTACGCGACTTTACCCCCAGTCCCAGTTCCAACAGATACAATTATCCGGTAGATGCGCAGCTCATCAAGATAAATCCCCTGCGCGTGCAGCGCTACAGCGAAGCGATGCATGTGTACGAATTTGCCACCGAACGACTGATCATGACGGTTGATGCTGGCGAAGAGCTGGGCCTTTTCAGCCTGACCCTGCACCCGGTGGCGAATGATCCTGACATCATCTTCGAACTGAATCCTAACAGCCTGATCTCCCTGGGACTGGGTGTTAACGACGACATGGCAACATTCTCCGCGGAAAATGGCCGACTGCATATTCCCAGGGTGGAACTCAATGAATTCGGTTCGGTCAGTGTCATAACGGACGTTGAGTTCCGCCTGATCGAGCAACCGGCTGATGGACGCATGCGTTTTGTCCTGGAATCCTACCAGGAGTCCTGATCGCTGATGGCAAGTCCCCGGGGAGAGTTCAGTTCGCGTTTCGGTTTTCTCATGGCCGCTTCCGGTTCGGCGGTCGGCCTGGGCAATATCTGGGGTTTTCCCACCAATGCAGCCAGTAATGGCGGCGCTGCCTTCCTGTTTGTTTATCTGATTCTGGCCTTTTCCCTTGCCTATCCTGCCCTGATGGCGGAACTGATAATCGGGCGTCATGCACGTGCAAATGCAGTCACGGCGTTGCGTGGTATTTCCCGTGGGCCGCGAACGCGAATGCTGGCCACCGTGGTTGGCATGGGCGGTATCGTGACGGTGAGTCTCATTCTCAGCTTCTATGCCATTGTCAGCGGCTGGATGCTGGCCTATTTTCTTTCCTCGTTTTCGGAGCTGATGGGCTGGACTTCCCCGGCAGCCTGGTTGACCTCGGGCAGTGCGGAACGGGATGCCATTTTCACATTGATTTTTGTGGCGCTGACCATTTATGTGGTGACGGCCGGTGTGCGACGCGGTATCGAAAGGTGGGCGACCCGGCTGATGCCTTCCCTGTTGCTGATTCTGCTGATCCTCATCGTCTATGTGCTGACTCTGGATGGCGCGACTGACGGTTTGCGGGCCTATCTGGTGCCGGATTTCTCCCGGATCACCGATCCCCGGCTCTTGCTCAGCGCAATGGGGCAGGCATTTTTCTCTCTCTCACTGGGTGTGGGCACCATGCTGATCTACGGCTCCTACCTGAGTCGGCGCGAGAACCTGCCCACCGTAGGTGGCCTGGTTGCCCTGCTTGATGTGGGTATTGCGGTGATGGCGGGCCTGTTGATCCTGCCGGCCATGTACGTGGCGCTTGCTGGCGGAATCGCAATCTATGATGATGCCGGAGGTCTGATTGCCGGACCCGGGCTGATCATTGCGGTCCTGCCGGCACTGTTCGACAGTATGGGCATGGCAGGCAGCCTGGTTGCCCTGGCATTCTTCCTGCTGATGAGCATCGCATCACTGACCTCCTCCATTTCCATGCTTGAAGTGCCCGTGTCCTACGCGGTCGAGAATCACTCCATGCATCGGCGCAAGGCAGGTCTTCTGATTGGTGCCGTGATTGCCTCGCTTTCCCTGATAATTGTGGTGAACTTCGGCTGGTTGTTCGATCTGGTGGTGATGCTGACCACCGAGTTCAGTCAGCCTCTACTGGGTTTCTTTTTCGCCGTATTCGTCGCCTGGATCTGGAATCGCAATTCGGTGCTCCGTGAGATACGCGAGGGAAGTCCGGAGGTGGAGCATTCCCTGTTCTGGCGTATCTGGCCCTTCTATATACGGTATATCTGCCCGGCCGCGATTCTGCTGGTATTTGTGCAGACGATCCTGCTCTGATCAGCGCTCCAGTTGACCACAGAAAGCGGTGATTTCCTCTTCCGTGTTGTAGTAGTGCAGGGAAGCGCGGTTGATATCGTTCAGGCCACGCCTGTCGAAATCGAGGAGTGTGGCGGCCCGGCGTGTGACTGAACTGTTGATACCTCGCTCCTGGAGGCGTTCATGCAGGGCTTGTGCTGACTCATGTTCACTGCTGAAAGTGACCAGTCCACAGAGCTGGTCGGTATCCGGTTCATGGACCTGAATTCCGGGAATGCTGCGCAATGCGCTCCGCAAATGCGCTGCCAGTTGACGGATCCGTTCGGCGCTGGCTGGTATTCCGGTCCGCACTGCGTAGTCGGCCGCCACTCCGAGGCCGATCTTGCCGGCCACGTTACTTTCCCAGCTTTCGAAGCGACGGGCATCGTCGCGGATACGGTAGCTGTGCGCGCTGCGCCAATCCACGGTGTGCAGCTCCACGGTGGCCGGCTCCAGGTATTCGACAATGGCGTTACGAACATACAGGAAGCCGGTGCCACGCGGCCCTCTGAGGTATTTTCGCCCGGTGCCGACCAGCATGTCGCATTGCAGTTCGGTCACATCCAGGGGGCATTGTCCGGCCGACTGACTGGCATCGAGCAGGTAGAAAATCCGGTGTTGGCGCGCGAGCCGGCCAACGGCCTGTGCCGGTTGGACCACGCCGCTCTGGCTGGCCACATGCGTCAATGCAATGAGCCGGACATCACTGTCGAGGCGTTGCCGAAGTTGCTCCAGATCGATACGGCCATCGTCGCCGTTTTCGATCACTTCAATGCCAATCTGTTTCTGACGGGCGAAGTGCAGGAGGGAGAGGTAGTTGCTCGCGTATTCCGACTGTCCTGTCAGTATGCGGTCACCGGGTTCGAAAGGGATCGCATGCAGCAGGTGATTCCAGCCTCGGGAGGCGTTCTCGGCATAGGCGATTTCGCGCGGATTACAGTTCAGCAGTCCGGCGATGGCGTGGTAGAACTGCTCCAGTTGACCACTTGCCCTGGCTGCCGCCTCATAGCCACCGACCTGCTGCTCGAGCTGCAAGTGCTCGATGACACTGGTGGTCACGGCTTGCGGTGACAATGCCGCGCCAGCATTATTGAAATGAATCAGACGTGCGCAGGCAGGTGTGTCATGCCGGAGTTGCTCAATATCCATTCCGATCTCCCGTGGTATTCCGCCCTGGTCCGTGGGGGCGGAGCAGGGCGGTTTTGCGGCATAAAGTGCAATCGGGTTGCTGGATCAGGTACCGAGCGTTTTCTCCGGTGTCGCCAGTTTGATGGCGCGACCGTGGTTGTGTGCCTCGACCAGTTGTGAGTGCAGGCTCTTCACGGCTGTTTCGTAATCGGTCTCATCCAGCACAAACTGCATGTCGACCTGGCGCATGGATTGATGCACCGCCAGAATCCGGACTTTTGCTTTGGCCAGTGCCGCCGTGGTTTCGGCGAGCATGCCCGAGATCTTGATGTCACTGCCAATGGCGGAGACGATACAGACCTTGCGTACATTGACCTCCGACTCGGTGAATGTTTTCTGCAGATGGGACTGAATCCGTTTCACGGTTTTCAGATTGGTCCCCAGATAGTGGGTGATGGTGTTGGCGTTCAGGTCCTTGTTGATGATCTGCGCCTTGAATCGCGAGATCACCTCGAGAAATACATGCTCATAGTGCGAAAGGTCCCCAACCATCTCCTGATCAAACAGTTCCACGGCGTAGACACCGTTGCGTCCGGCAATGATTTCGACGCAGGGTGAGTCACTGACATAGTCGCGAGTGATCAATGTGCCGGTATGCTCCGGTTCAAAGGTGTTCTTGACACGCAGCGGGATGTCGTTCTTGCGCAGGCCCTTGGCGGCCCGGGGATGGATCGCTTCCATGCCCAGATTGGCAAGCTGGTCGGCCACGTCATAATTGGTGCGCCCGATAGGCACGGCATTGTCAACACCCACGACCCTGGGGTCGGCACTGCTGAGATGGAATTCCTTGTGGATGATGGCCTCGACAGCACCACTCACCACAGCAATACGGCTGAAAGTCATTTCACTGTAGCCGCGGTCGAAGACTCTCATCAGGCCGCCTTTGCAATGGCAGTAGCCTGTGGTGATGGGCAGCTCCCGGCTCAGGTCGATATTCTCGAACGCTTTGGTGATCTGCTCATCCAGCGGCAGATGCTCGGGTGCGCCCCATCCCGACAGGTCCACCATAACCGCATTGATGCCATGCATCTGCAATAACTGCGCGGTGTTGTAGGCGCTGTGGATTTCGCCCAGGCTGGCCAGCATTTCGCGCAGGGTCAGCAGATAATCGCTGAGTGCGAAGTGACCGTGGCGGCAAAGGTTCTGTACATCCTGCAGGACACTCTCGGCATCATGCAGGCGTTGTAGTATGTAGGCATTGGCACGATTGAGCTGTCCGACTTCCTCGAACAGTTCCTCATTGATCTCGATCATGCGGCCGCGCAGCGTGGAGAAGGCTTCCTGCCAGCTCTGTTCCTCTTCGGCGTCGGCAAACAGGGAATAGATACCCGGCTGGCCGGTTTTCTTGTGCTCCAGCAGCATATTGGTGATGCCGCTATAGGCTGATACGACAAAGATCCTGCCGTAATAACTGCCTTCCAGGGCGGGATTCATGAATATGTTCTCGCGGACCGCATCAAACTGGCTCATGGAGGTGCCGCCGATTTTCTCGACAGTATGAGCTGGGTTCGATTGGTTCTCGGACGACATGGAGCGTTCCTTTTATGGCCAAATAAGGAGGAAGAGTATACCGGAAAGTGCTTGACTTTTCATGTGCCGGACCAGCGGATGCAGTGTGCCGGTTACTCGAGAATATGGAAGTACACGAATCGGGCCTTGGCATCCTGGCGAATCAGATAACCAACCTCCTGCAGGTCGATCCGATGGAACAGTTGCTGGTACCGCTCGTGCAGGGAATTGAAGACCACGTCCTGGATGATGAGGATGTTGTAATGCGTCAAACCTTCTTCGGCTGCGCGCTGGCGGATGACCTGCTCAATCTCCGGCTGTTTACGGATTTCCTCGTAACGGTAGGCCTGGATCAGTGCATCGCCGAACAGATCATAGGCTTTGATGCCACTGCTCTGGAAAGTGCCCTGTACCGAATTGTAGGCCAGGCCGATGGCGGCCTTGATCGGATGGGTGTACTGGAATTGGCGCACTTCCGTATTGAAGGCGCGGAACATCATCAGTGCGGTAGCGACCGCGTGGTCGGCCAGGGAGGTGTTGTCCGGGGCCATGAACGGATAACCGATGGAACTGATGAAGCCGTCTCCGGTTTCCTTGAGTCGGAATGCGCGTGACTGCAGGGGGTTGTGCCGGTAACCCATCATGCAGATCTGGGAAAAAGCGCGAAACACGTCGAGGAAAAAGGACTTTGTCCGTTCGTGCTTGATATCACTGGAGTTCTGCACATCAAAGACGTTGATGATGGCCTGGCTTTTCTCGACCGGCATGGTGTCTTCGAGTTCATCGCCCGCCTTGATCATCGCCAGCTGGTGCGGGTATACCAGTTTGGACAATTGATTGTACAGGTGCTGCCTGGTGTCCGCATCGATCGACTTGTAGTAGAAACGCGTCTGGATGCGTTGGAAGAACAGCCAGGCGAAGATCGTTCCGGCCGAAACTCCCTGCAGGACCTGTATGAAGTTGTCGGTCAGGTACTCCGGACTGATGCCATAGATCACCGCTACCGCGACCACTGCAAAACTCAGGTTCCTGATCACCGTGATACGGAACCGTGTGTGGTAGGACAGGGCGGTGGTCATCAGTAATACAAAATTTAACTGACCTGACAGGTCCAGGTGCAACTGTGCCCTGGCAGCGGGATCCTGATCCGGTGCGAAGGCAAAGTGAAGCGTCGCACAGAAACCGAGAAGCACACCGAGTGTGCCTGCGTCGACCAGGGTCGGAGCGTATTTTTCCAGGCTGGAAGCGAGCAGGGATAGGATTGGATACAACAGTACCAGGAGAATGACCGGGACATAGGTGAAAAGGGTATAGAAAGCCGCCGGATTACCAGCCCCCTCCAGGGTGTACCAGGTGATCAATGACGAAAAGATCAGTAATACAGCGGCGACTTTGCCGGCCCAGCCGGACAGGGCCCGGGATGCTTCGTCCCGCAGCTCATTGCGGAACTCGTGAATATGCTCAATGGCATATTGACCGAATTTTACCTGGCTCATCATTATTATTGTTGGCCCTGTCGCAGGGAATGGGAATCAGGCATGGATTTCATCAACGGCTTACTTTATTTTGTCTGCGTCGCTGCCGGTTGCACTCGGTATGCTCACACTGTTAAGGACAACAAGCAAGGGCGCAAATATGATCATCCTGATTCTGCTGTATCTTTCTATCGTGGCCAGCCTGATATGGGGGCGGTTTTTCTTCTTCAAGCTCGATGCTGGTACCCCGGGGCTGGCTGCGATCACCTACGATCTGGCGGTGGCTGTTCAGGTTGTCGCCACCTTGTATTACATGCTTACTGTGACGCAGATCACACTTATGGTACTGGTTTTGGCGTCACTGGTCTACGCGTCCGCCCTGTTTCTGTTTTGGTGGTCGATCCGTACGGCCCGTTCCCTGGATTTTGCGTTCAGCGAGAGCGTAGGCACTATTGTAACAAAGGGTCCATTCTCCCTGGTGCGACATCCCTTCTATACCTCTTATTGCATGGTATGGATCTGCAGCAGCTTTATATTCAACTCACCTGTTTTGTGGATTACACTGGTTTACCTGGTCACTTTCTATGTTCTTTCCGCTCGCAAGGAAGAAGCCGTCATTCTGCACAGTGATCAGGCCGAGCAGTATAAAAATTACCAGAAACAGGTGGGCATGTTCCTGCCGAGGATCATGAAATGGAAGCGATCAAATACAGAACCCTGACAGACGCGAAAGACATCGACAACTACCTTGCTCATTTCGAGGGGCACGTGAAAGTCAAGCTGCCCTATGATTACGCGCACCGTGCCCGCATTGTCGGCGCTTTCATGGGGGATAATCTGGTCGGTGGCTACATGCTGGTTACCCGACCTGATTTCCGATCCCTGATGTTCGTGCCGGACCAGATGCGTGAAGAGCATGCGTTTTTTGCAAATGATCAGTATGAAATGATGGAGGTCAATGGCCTGTGGATCGGAAAGCAGGTCAAGTCAGCAAAACAGCAGTTTGGGATCTGGCTGCATATGTTGCGCGACGTGTTTTTGTGTCGGAAGAAGTATGTGCTTTTGATGGCGGATCAGCGCAATGTAAACATATTGAAAATCCACGAGTTGATGGGGTCACAGGTCATCTATCAGGGACCGCCCATGTTACGGGCTGGGGCCACTACTCATTCATCAATCCGAGTGGGATACGCGACGCGTTGGTCTCTGGTGCGCAACCTCCCGGCGTATCTGCTGGAGTATCGTCAGCGTCAGCGCAAATCATCGCGTCGCCGTTTGTCGGGAAACGCCGTTTACGGAAACCGGCCAGCGCGTATCAGTTGATACTTGCTGACGGTGGTCCTGTTTCCGGTTGACCGGGTTGCAGTTTTTGCTGCAATCCGGTGGCGGCCCTTGTCCTGTGTTAGCAGTCCGGGGTACCATTCCAATGGTATATCATGGCGCAAAAGCAGGGGGTAATGGGTGAGCGACGAGAAACTCAGACAGTTGTTGGCAGAGCTGGATAAGGAGCTGGCTTCGGCTGAAGAGATTGACGAGGAGACCCTGGCGCTGGCTCGCAAGCTGGATCGCGACATCAGTGATGTCATTGATTCGGCAGAGAACCGGAACAGTCCGCTGCTGGATGATGCCATTTCTCTGGAAGCGCAGTTTGCCGTGCGCCATCCCATGGCCGAGCGCATCATGCGGGAACTGATCGCTACCCTGCATCGCATGGGTATCTAGTTCCTGGTTGCCGATTGTTTGCCACTGATGCTGTTAGTGGCTGATTCTTTCACTGCTGGCCGGACAGCCGTGTGATAAGACGCTCCATGACAATCCAGACAGGTGTGGAGCTCATTCCTTTTCCGGAAAGGTCCACTTGCCTTGCCATCTGCAATAGATTTCCCGAAGAACCATAATCGTGCCGGGACATGGCCTGCCGGAACAGGGCCTGGCGATTCTGCCAGATGCGTTCTGCCTGGAAGGAGCGGTTAAGGTTCTCGCCTCGTTCACGGCTACGACTCAGGCGCGACAGGCTGCGGATATCACGGCTCAATGCGCCCAGCAGAGCCAGGGGTTCTGCGCCTTCGTTTTTCAGGCTGTGCAGGCTTCGCAGTGCCTTGCGTCCATCTCCGGCTAGCGCGTGGTCGACCATCTGGAATACATTGTAGCGGGCATTGTCCGCGACACTGGCGGCGACAGTGCGGACATCGATATGGCGGCTTCCGTCGGAGCGGGTCAACATCAACAGGGCGAGCTTTTCCGCTTCCTGACTGGCAGCAAGCAGATTGCCTTCAACCCGGTCACTCAGCAACTGCAGGGCATCCGGGTCAGCCGTCAGGCCATGACCGCGCAAGCGTTGCTCGATCCATCGCGGTAGCTGATCGGCATTGACTGGCCAGACCGTCACCAGTGTGCTTGCCTGTTCCAGTTGCTGGAACCATTTGGTCTTGCGGGTGCTGGCTTCGATCCGCGGGCTTATTATCAGGAACATGGTGTCCGCGCCCGGATCCGCAAGCAGGGCAGCCAGTGCTTTTTTGCCAGCATCGTCCAGTTTGGGTGAGCGCAATCGCAATTCGATCAATTTACGTTCGGCGAACAGCGAAAGACTGTTACTGGATTGCACCAGGCTCTGCCAATCAAAGCGTGCTTCCACGAAATGACATTGGCGGTCACCGAATCCGGCCTCCCGGGCTTTGCCGCGGATGAGGTCGGCGGCCTCCTCGACCAACAGGGTTTCGTCGCCTGTCACCCAATAAACCGGTGACAAGCGGCTGTTGAGTTGTGCCGGTAGTTGTTCCGGTTTGAGGTTCACGGTGAGAGTCCCTGAGCGGGGAGCTGCACACTGGCCAGGCGCCGCACGAGCAATTGTCCGATTCGCAGATGAAGCTCTTCCAGCACGGCCTGCATCTCGCGGTCACTGGCACTGATATTGGCCGGGTCAAGGTCGTGTTGGTGGCGTACGCTCAGGGTTTCAGGGCCTGCAAGGAGTTCTCCGTCCAGATAGAGTTCGGCGTCGATGTCGAGCTCCATTTCGTATTCGGCGCCCCGGGCCCGCGTGTTCACGCTGAGTGAACGCTGTGTCAGTGCTTCCTCGCTGAGGCGCAATTGCCATGGTGCTGATGTGTCAGTATCCGCTGTTGTCAATTCGACTCCGGCACGCTCCAGTTCGGAGCGGATGGTTGCAGTGAGTTCGGGATTCAGGCCCGATTGCAGCTGCATTTGTCCCAGATTCAGTTGGCCGGCATCGTCGGTGCGCAGCGTGAAGCCGCAGGCGCTGAGGAGCAGGCCCGTGACAAGCAGTGCGAGCAGCCCGCCTGTGAAGCTGCTGTGTACAGGGCCTGCACGGCCAGCTCGGGACATCTCAGCCCACCACAATATTGACCAGCTTGCCGGGAACCACAATGACCTTGCGGACCGTTTTGCCGTCAGTGAATTTCTGCACATTGTCATGCTCCCGGGCTGCCTGCTCGATGCTGTCACGATCGGCATCACTGGCCACTTCGATGCGAGCCCGCAGCTTGCCGTTGACCTGGACAACCAGTTCCACAGAATCCTGCACCAGGGCTTCTTCATCGACTTGCGGCCAGGGGCTGTCGATGACCGCATTATCGTGCCCGAGGTGTCGCCACAGTACATGGCAGAAGTGAGGGGCTATTGGCGACAGCACCTGGACGATGATGGCCAGTGCTTCGCCGACAACCGTGTTGTTGATGCGGTTCGTATCATTCTCAGCGTTGCAGGGGTTATTGTCCTGGAAGCGGCTGATGTGATTGACCAGCTCCATCACGGCAGCCACGGCGGTATTGAAGGTCTGGCGCCGGGCATAATCGTCAGTGACTTTCTGCAGTGTGCTGTGGGTCTTGTGTCGCAGTTCTTTCTGATCGCGACCCAGTTCCGCAGCATTCAGGTTCGTGGACTGGCTGCTGTCATGCGCGGCGATGATACGCCAGAGTTTCTTGAGAAAGCGGAAGCTGCCTTCCACGCCACTGTCCGACCATTCCAGGGATTGCTCCGGAGGGGCGGCGAACATGGTGAACAGCCGCACAGTGTCTGCACCATACTGTTCGATAAGTTCCACCGGCTCCACCGTATTGCCCTTGGACTTGGACATCTTGCTGCCGTCTTTCAACACCATGCCCTGGGTGAGCAGACGCTGGAATGGTTCGTCACTGTTAAGCAGGCCTTCATCGCGCAGCAGTTTGTGGAAGAATCGGGCGTAGAGCAGATGCAGGATCGCATGTTCAATGCCGCCAATGTACTGATCGACCGGCAGCCAGTGATCGGCCCGCCCATCCAGCATCGCTTCCCGGTTGTCGGGGCAGGTGTATCGGGAAAAATACCAGGACGACTCCATGAATGTGTCGAAGGTGTCGGTTTCGCGCTCCGCATCCGCGCCGCACTGCGGGCAGGAGACCTGATAGAACGACGGCATTTTTTTCAACGGTGAACCGCTGTCATCGAACTGCACATCTTCGGGCAGTACCACCGGAAGGTCCTCATCGGGAACCGGCACTGAACCACAGCTTGGGCAGTTGATGATGGGAATGGGAGCACCCCAGTAACGTTGCCGGGAAACTCCCCAGTCGCGCAGGCGGAAATTGACCCGCTTTTCGCCCTTGCCGCGCTCCCGAAGCCAGCTTTCGATAGCAACAAAGGCCTGGTCGGAGTCCATGCCGTCGAATTGTCCGGAGTTGATCAGGATGCCTTTTTCGGTGAACGCTTCCTGATCGAGGTCACAGCTTTGATTATCGTCGCTGGGACGGATCACCTGCCGGATCGGTATGTCGTATTTCCGGGCGAATTCGTAATCACGCTGGTCATGGGCAGGCACCGCCATGACGGCGCCCGATCCATAACTCATCAGTACAAAATTGGCGACAAAAACCGGCACTTCCTCGCCGCTGATCGGATGAATGGCGCGGTAACCGGTGTCCATGCCGAGTTTTTCCATGGTCGCCATGTCGGCCTCGGCCACCTTGATATTCTGCTGCTGTCGAATGAATTCGGCGAGATCGGGCTGCTCTGCTGCCGCTTTGTCCGCCAGCGGATGCTGCGGTGCCACGGCCATATAGCTCACACCCATCAGTGTGTCAGGCCGGGTTGTGTAGACCGTCAATGACGCATCCGTCTGGCCGGCAACGTCGAAGCTCAGCTCCACCCCCTCCGAGCGTCCGATCCAGTTGGCCTGCATGGTGCGGACCTTGTCGGGCCAGCCATCGAGTTTGTCCAGGTCATCCAGCAGTTCCTGGGCATAGTCGGTGATGCGGATGAACCATTGGGGAATCTTTCGACGTTCCACTGGAGCGCCCGAGCGCCAGCCGCAGCCGTCGACGACCTGTTCGTTGGCCAGTACGGTTTGGTCGACCGGGTCCCAGTTGACCTCGGCTTCCTTTTTATACACCAGTCCCTTGCGGAACAGGCGGGTGAAAAACCATTGCTCCCAGCGGTAATATTCGGGATGACAGGTTGCCAGTTCACGATTCCAGTCATAGGCATAGCCGAGCTGCTTGAGCTGATCACGCATGTAATCAATATTGCTCCAGGTCCATTCGGCAGGAGCAATGCCGCGCTGCATGGCTGCATTTTCCGCGGGCAGGCCAAAAGCATCCCAGCCCATGGGTTGCAGCACGTTCTTGCCCTGCATGCGCTGGAACCGGCTGATCACGTCCCCGATCAGGTAATTGCGGACATGACCCATGTGCAAGCGTCCGCTCGGGTAGGGAAACATGGACAGGCAGTAGAAGCTTTCCCTGCGGTCATCCTCGATGGCCCTGAAACTCTCGTGTTCTTCCCAGTATTGTTGCGCTTCGGCTTCTACGGCGCGCGGGCTGTAGACCTGCTCTGTCATGGTTCCTGTTTCCTGTTCAATTTCCGTTGTCTGATCCGGGTGTCATCCGTTGTTCCGGCCCTGATGATCGCTCATTGCTTGCTGCGGTGCTCTGCGCCGGGTCACTTTCAATAGTCGGACCTGTCGGCTGTCGGCATTCAGGACGGTGAAACGAAAGCCACGGATGAGTACATTCTCATCCCGTTCGGGAATATGTCCCATGGCCTTGAGGACCAGGCCGCCAATGGTGTCGGCGTCCTCGTCACTGAAGTGGCTTTCGAAATATTCGTTGAACTCGTCAATCGGAGTCAATGCCTTGACGATGTAGTGTTCGTCATCGAATTTCTTGATATAGCTGTCGTCGTCCACATCGTATTCATCCTCGATTTCGCCAACTATCTGCTCGAGCACGTCCTCGATGGTGACCACGCCGCACACACTGCCATATTCATCAATGACCACGGCCATATGGTTGCGGTTTTCACGGAATTCGCGCAGCAGGACATTCAGCCGCTTGCTCTCCGGTACAAAGGTCGGCGGGCGGATCAGGTC
>PWQG01000464.1 GCA_003556835.1 Gammaproteobacteria bacterium | reverse complement strand
CTGCATTACCTGTTCGAGACCCTGCCGACGGTGACCACGCCGGACCGCTTCGAGGCACTGCTGCCGCACCGGCTCACGCCGGAGCTTTTAAAAATCCCGGCCCCGGAACTGTAAGCCAAGATCCCTGGGATCGCCGGACGCATACGCATTTTGGAGCCGCCTTCCACTCAACGTCCCCGCACCTTGACGATCTGCTCGACACACCCGTGTCCCGCGTATTGACTGCCGATCCTACTCCTATCCCTATTCGGCGACAGCGATCAGCCGTGAATATCCCTGGACCGAACTCAAGCGCCAGATTGAGCGATTCTTCAAGGCTCACAGCCAGGAGTTGGCCAACGCGTTTCGCTGGACCAAGCATGCCGCCACCATCATCGGCGCCGTCGAAAGGGCCGAGAAAGCGTTACCTAATTAACCGCATGGCCCAGTAGTGCACTGCCGTAACGTCCGGAACGTGAATTACGGTTTGCGGAGCTTTAGTGCTAATCAGGCAAGCCATTGTTATTGTGGCCGCATCCTCTTTATGAAATTTTCTAATCATAGATACTCGCATAAACAGCCCTGCTAAAGGGCAACACAACCACTGCATTGCCATCGGCGTCCATTGCAACATTTGGATATCCATAAAAGATATCATCATTACCTGAACTAAATATATGGTAGGGATCTGGTTCCCATGAAGTGCCGTTAAAGTAGCTGGTAAGAATGCCCTGGCCGCCGTCGCCAGATGCGCGCCAAACAGCCATGGCACTGCCTGAGGCATTCATGGCGATTTTAGGGTATCGCGCATCGTAAGCAAACGGAACATGAATCAGCTCCGAAATGAGCTCCGGCGTACCCCAGGCAATACCGTCAAAATGGTTGGCCCAGCTTTGATAATTGTTCGTGAGGTCCCGTTGCTCCCAGACTGCCATAGCATTGCCTGCGGCATCCATGACAACACCGGGGCTAAAAGCGTCACCACCAGGTAGGTCTATAAATTCAGCCGTTCCCCATCCAGTGCCGTCAAAATAATTGGCCCGGATGCGTTCGCGCGAGTCAGTGGATGTTGGCCAGACAGCCATGCCTTCGCCGGAGGCATTCATTGTGATTTTGGGACTGCGCGATGCGTAAAAAAAATTCTCTTCAATCAGCTCAGTTGTTCCCCATTCATTGCCAGTAAAATGATTGGCCCATATTGTTTTAAATACAGCTGGGTTTCCCTGCCATTGCTCCCAAACAACCAAGGCATTGCCGGAATCATCCATGTCGACCTGAGGATGATACGAATAACTGTTCGCGCTGCAATTTCCAATCAACTGTCCCGTTCCCCAGGAAGAACCGTTATAATAGTTGCCATATATGCAAACGCTGCCATGGCTGCCGTGATAGACGTATTGCTGCCAGACAGCAATGCCGTTGCCAGCAGCATCCATAGCGATTTGGGGTGAGTACTCAACGTTGGTACCGGGGCCAACCCAAACTGTTGGAGTCCAGCCGATACCGTCAAAATGTCGAGCCCCAATGTAATAATACCCTGCGTGGTGCTCAGCCCAAACAGCAATGCCTTTGCCTGCCGAATTCATTGCTATTTGAGGCCTTTCTGGCAAACTACCTGAAAGCGCTGAGCTAACCAAAGATGGTAATCCCCAGGAAGTTCCATCAAAATGACTTGCTACAACATACCTATCACTGCCGAACAATCCTTCCCAGACAACAATGGCTTTTCTGGAGTCGCTCATAGCTATTTGAGGCGAAACCAATGTGTCTACGGTTACACTTGCCAAAGTAATATCAATAGGTTGACCCCAAGAACGTGTTGGCGGTTCGGGAGGGTTATCACCGCCGCCTCCACCTCCACCACCTCCACAAGAGGCAATCAAAAACAGGAATACAATCGTAATAAATAGCCTTGTATGGAAACCTTTTTGGTTTAAACCGAAACCCATTTCATTCTCTCCTTTTGGTGGCGGCAATTAGGCTGGCGTCCTACGGAACGACGGGTGACAGCTCGGCTGGCCAGGCCCAGTGTTTCAACTGACTCGGCGGCAACATCGCCCACTGTGGGCCTGCCGTGACAGAGACAAGGGCCGCTACGCGGCCAGAATCACTGTCCGCCGCGCACGACACGAACGCCGAAGGGGTAGCTCCGGGGGCCGTAGCTGCCGGCGACGCCATCGCTGAAGTACACGAACCACGCGAGACTCGAACCGTCGGCGCTGGGAGAACCCGACCAGAAAAGCGTACTCGGCGTGTTCGGGAAAAGGTTCGTGTTGATGGCCGGCCCCGCCCGGCAGTCCTCGACGAGGCTGGAAAGCTCCTTAACGTTCGGCAGCCGCCAGTCGGTGTAACCCGCGAAGGTGCTGGCCTCGGCGTGCGCCAGCGCACTGGCCCAGGTGAAACCCTGCAAGGAACCGGTCTGGCAGGTCGCGCCGCTCAAGCCCTCGGCGCACTGCTTCCACATCAGCCCGGTGCGCGTGTCGGTCACCGTGCCATTGCCATGATCGGTGTACACCGAATCCGGATTGCTCGCCGGGAGATTGTTCTGGCAGGGAACCGCCTGAGCGTTGCCCGCCCAAAGGATTAGCAACAGAAGGCCCGGACCCCACACTCCGCTCGCCCTGATTGGCATCATGTTTCACCTCGGATGGATTCGAAAACCGGGGACATCGTTGGGCTCTCGGTGCGAACACCCGCCGCTTCGCGGCTGCCCGGGGGTGTAAAGATCCAGCGCAGGCTGCGCTGCTTCATCCCGCCGCGCAGGTAGCCGTCCTCGACGATCTGGCAGAAGGGCAGCCCGCGACTGCGCGGCACGCGCGACGAGGCGGCAGATGTTCATCGCCTGGCGCCGCAGATCGCTGCCGAGCGTGCACTTGTGGTAGCGGGGAAATGTCCGCACCGCGGTCTCCACCTCGACGAGAAAGCGGTTGGAACCCCGCCACAGCGGCGTTGGGCGGTACCGAGGGCCCTGGGTCGAAGTCGCCGGCATGGCGATTCTCTAACCAAAAGGATCAAAATCACTGTCCGCCGCGCACGAGACGAACGCGGTAGCCGTTGCTCCGGCTGCCGAGGCCGACGTCGCCAAGGAAGAAGTCCACGTACCACGCGTAGTTCGAATTGCTGGCGAGGGGAGAACCCGACCAGAAAACCGGACTCGGCGTGTTCGGGAAATACCCGGTGTCGATCGCGGGGCTGGGCCGCCCGTGATCGACGATGCCCTGCAGTTCCCTGCGCGTGGGCATGCGCCAGTCGCTGGAACCGCACAGGCCCTGCGCGTTCACCGCCGCCGCGTAGTTCTGGGTGTTGCAGTTCTGCCCCCCGAGGGTATTGCTGCAAGGGCTGGTAGTCCCGACGCTGCCCGGGTTACCGTCCGGGCTGTTCGGGTCGTACCAGGTATAGGTGTGACCCTCGTGGCGCAGGTGCGCGCTGTTGTTCACCTTCACCTCCCAGGTCAGCCCGGTCACGTTGTCGCGGGTGCAGGCCCAGTCGTTCGGGCCGCTGCCGAGCGTCGCCGAGGCCGGCAGCACGGAACCGTTGTTCGCGATCTTGGTGAAATCGAAGCCGGCGTTGCCACCGCCCACCTTGGTCAGCGTCCCGGCGGCGGCACGAGCGTCGCGGCCGTAGTGGCAGTCCTGCCCGGCCGGGTGCGCCGGATCGCAGGTCGCGGCATTGCCGGAGGTGGCATGGCCGCTCCAGAAGATGCCGGTATCATTAAAGCCCTGCGGCACAGCACTCGACTCATTACTCGGAGCGCTCTCTTGCCCCCCTGCAGTTGCCGTGACCACGAAGAAATATTCTGTG
>PWQG01000185.1 GCA_003556835.1 Gammaproteobacteria bacterium | reverse complement strand
GCGTCCGCGTCGGCGTCAGCATCCGCGTCGGCATCGGCGTCAGCATCCGCATCGGCGTCGGCGTCGGCGTCCGCATCGGCATCGGCATCCGCATCGGCGTCCGCATCGGCGTCCGCATCCGCATCGGCGTCCGCGTCGGCATCCGCATCGGCGTCTGCGTCAGCATCGGCATCGGCGTCTGCGTCTGCGTCAGAATCGTCATCGTCGTCGCCGGGCACGTCGTCGTCATCGTCGCCGGGCGCGTCGTCATCGTCTGCAGGGGTGTCGCTACTGCTACTGCTGCTGCTACTGCTGGCGATGGCAGCGATTGCGGCTGCGCCCAGTCCAGCGGCTGCAACCGCGGGGGTAATGCCGGCTCCGCTGGTTTCAGCTGGCACAAAGCCGGCGGGCTCGTGCATAAAGGTGTACTCCACCGGCTGAAGGCCGTTGCTCATCGGAGGAGGGAAGGTGGCCGAGACCATGTTGCCGTTGTCATCAACGAAGAAGAGCTCGCTGACTTCCTCATCTTCCAGGTAGAAGTTGAGGATGCTCAGCTCCTCGCCTGATTTGGTTTCAATCAGTAAGTCGTTCCCTTCGCGCACAATGACATTGATTTCACGGAACGAGAGGTCGAGCAGTACGCTGCTGGGTTCACCCAGGGCGATGGTTTCCCCTACCTCGTATAGCTGGCCGTGTTGGGCAATGTCGGAGGCAGTCGGGCCGATTTTGGCGATGATAGACATATGAAGGATTCCCTTTATGAGACGCGCGTCGATTGGCCAAGGCTGTTTTTAGTCCCGGCAGGTCTCTCGGTTTTTTTCACTGCATAGTCTATGGGGAGGGGGTGGCTATAGCTGTGTTTTTTCGGTTTCCATTCTTTGGTGATGTTTTATTTAGTATTCCCGTTGGTTGTTTTTGATCTGGTTGCTGTAATTCTTTGTGTGGTTTTATTTGTTGCTGTGGCCGCTTTGTGGGTTCGCGTTTCAGGGAGAGTAAAGCCTGGCCAAGATGCATCGACAGGTCGCAGGCAGACTGAAAAGTATCACCCTGACCCGCACGGTCACCGGGAAGCACTACGTCTCGCTGCTCTACGAAACAGAACAGGCTAGCTGTCGGGTCCCGGGTGACTGGCCGCCCGCTTGGGTTGGCCACTCCGGACCTCACGGCCGTTGACGCGTTGCGGGTGGGGTTCTTGAGGGGGAGGTAGCGCTCTGCAGATACCGTAAATACGCCACATAGCCGGAAAGATAGTGTTCCACGTCGTCGATGCGTACCCGGAACGCATGATGGCGAATATAGAAACTGCCCAGAATGCGCCGAGGGTTCTGGAAGTACATGGCGACTTCGGGAAAGAAGTGGCCGTTGAGCAGGTAGTGGGCACGGAACTCCAGCGCCTGATAGAAACGTTCCAGGTCCAGGCTTTCCAGCAGCTGGGCGTGCTCGGGTGATGCCTGCAGCCGTTGTACCATCTGCTCGGCGGCCATCATCAGCTCCAGCAGAGTGGGGAAGGTGGTGATGCGGCTGGCGACGAACTCCAGATGGTCAGCAACGTTCTGCAACCCGAAGCGATAATAGCGCTCGTCGTCGCGATAACGGGTCAGCTCGTTGACACAGTAGCTGAGCCAGTGGTCGTGGGCCTTCCAGTGCTCGGCGTCGATAAAGTGGTCGAAGGCGCGCTCCACCATGGTTAGCCAGCGCGGATCGCCGGTCAGGCCGTGGAGCCGCATCAGGCCGAAGGCGGCCTCGCCGTCGTAGTAGATGATGCGGAAGGGCTCCTTGACCGAGAGGTCCGGGTAGTTCAATACGTGCACGAAGCGGCCGCTATGCGGGTCCTGCATATGGGCGATGCCCAGTGCCAGCTGTTCCAGCAGCGGGAGATACTCCTGGGAGCCGGTGGCTTGGCTGTACTGCACCAGGGCAAGCAGGCAGACCGCGTTGCCGCCAAGCTTGATCTCGTCCTGAGCGTCGACCAGGAAGGCTGCCGTCTGGCCGTCGGGCAGCTCTGCCTCCTTGATCAGGCTGTCGGTCAGAAAGAGCAATGCGCGGTCGATGGCGGCCTTGAGGTCGGCATCGCCGGTAATCTCCCACGCCTCCACCATGGCATAGGTGGTACTGGCGTGACGCAGGCTGTTATAGGTGCGGATGGGGCGATCGAAACAGGCGTGCCAGCCGTAGTGAAACCGGCCGGAGGCCTTGACCTGGCTGGCCAGGTAGCCGCTGCTCGAGGCCACAAGGCTGAGCACATCGTCAGGGCTCAGCTGTTTGATAATGCGCCGGCCGGCATTGCGCCCGGCGCCATGCAGCGCCTGAGGGGAGGCACCGGCGGGGCAGAATACCCCGGCCGTGGCCAGCTGGATTACCTGGGCGTCGTCGGAGAAATCCAGCGCCGGGCTGCGATAGCGCAGCCCGGCGTAGCGGCGGAAGTTCTTCTCGTTGAGTACGGCGTGCGCCACCTGGTTGCCGCCATACAGCATGGCGTTGGCATTCAGTTCCTGCTCCAGGAATGCATGTTTCAGCTGGTTATCGAGGGCAATGCCGAAGCGGAAGTAGTTTCTTTTGGTTTTTTTCAGTATCTCCCTGAGTGACTTCCAGTCTCTTCTTGCGGCGCTGGTGGGCCAGTCAGCCCGCAGCCAGCGAGCCTGCAGCCCCTCCCGCTGCACCAGCCGCTGGCAGCGTGCCGCGGCTGTCTTCCAGGCTTCATCAAAGGTAGCATGGCTGGCATGCACTACCCTGGCTCGCTGATTTCCGTCGCTGACGGAAAGAAAGATCGTATGGGTCGGGTAGGGCGCTTGCAGCGGTGTGGCCCTCTCGCGTGCGTGCTGCCTGGCCTGTACCAGAAGTTCGGATAGCGACATGAAGCGTTTTTCCCTGAAGGTAGAGCGGCATCTGACGGGCAGCGACATGCGTGTCAATGTCTGCTTGGCGCTGGCGCTCTGGCTCTCTAGAATGCGGAGCCACGGATCATACAGAATAACGATTTAACAATAGCGGGCCATAGAGTGCGCGCCGCTTGTGCCAACAAGTGGATGAACGTCGTCTAAGCGTCACCCATGAAGATGGATAGCAAGGGATAACAGCATGACCATTACTGTGCAAGTCGCTGGCATGAGGCAGAGCCTGGAGACTGCCGAACCCCAGCAGGTTTCTGATTTTATTGCCCTGACCACTCCCAGCAAGGTGCTGATGGACATCACGCCTGACAATGTCGTGGCGCTGAGTCGGGAGGGCACGAGCCTGCTGCTCGAACAGATGGACGGAGGCACTCTGGAGGTGCTGGGGTTTTTCAACGGCTCGGGTCAGAGTCAGCTCTATCTGCCCAGCGAGGAGGGGGAGCTGCTGATGGCCTCGATGACCACGGCGCCCGGCAGCAGCAGCCTCAGCACCATCTTCGTGGCCGCCACGGACGAAGCGCTGCGCTTCGACCCCGACGCCCTGCTGGCCGAGGCTGAACAGGCGTCGCCGTCGGAAGCTCCCGCCGCGCAGGATTGGTGGGAAGACGACGAGGTCGCCGAGGAGGACGTAGCCGCAGAAGCCGCCGCTGGAGAGCCGGAAGCCGTTGCCATGGCTGACGATGGCATCGACATCGAAGAAGTCTTCCTGGATGACGAGGCCCATGCGGAAGCAGAGCCTGCCAGGGAGGAGACAGCGACCCTGGCCGAGTCCGGCTGGCTGGATGGTATCGGCCCCGATCTGATGGGCTTTCTGGCCTTCGGAGCGGGGCTTGGCGCCCGGGCGGCCCATAACCAGTCCTCCTCTTCGAGCAGCAGCCGCTCCGAGGATGCGGAAGAGGGAAGTGACGAGGTTGCT
>PWQG01000459.1 GCA_003556835.1 Gammaproteobacteria bacterium | reverse complement strand
TCCAGTATGCTGCCGATCTCATTGAAATCGAGCAGCCGCACATCGGAGATCTCGGGTTTCAGGTAGATGTCGGGTTCATGGATCTGGCGATGCAATGCAATCAGTGATTGCTGCATGACCTCGAATGTTTTGAACAGCATGTCGATCCAGTTCAGATCATCCTCGTCATCCGGACTGCGGGAACCGGTAACGTCAATTGCCACGACCAGGTCAAATTCATCCCCGAACAGGCTGTGTGGAAGGGGGCTGGATGTACCGCCGTCGATCAGCAGGTGGTCACCGTCGGCAACCGGGGAAAACAGGCCGGGAACCGCCATGCTGGCCTTGATGGCCTGGAACAGGTCGCCCTCCTCGATCACCACCGGTTCACCGGTCCAGAAGTCGGTCGCCACCACCTGCAAGGGGATACGCAATTCGTCAAAATCACGAGCGTCGACCCAGTCCTTAAGGAATTCGATGAAACCGTCTGCGCTGAACAGGCCACCATTATCCGTGTCGAGTTGGAACAGATCGCTCAGACCCAGGTCATCGAGGTCATTCAACTCACTGAACAGGTCGAGCCGGGAGCCTTCAAAATCATCAAAGAGATCCTCGATTTCATCGGCCGAGAGGCCAGCGGCGTAAAGCCCCCCGATGACGGCACCAATGCTGGTGCCGCTGATTCGCTCGGGAAGAATCTCCAGATCGTCAAACACCCGGAGCATGGCAATATGTGCCAGACCGGCCGCGCCGCCGGAGCCAAGCGCCAGGGCGATACCGCTATCCGGGTTTGCGCCGTCATCCCCGTCCGCATATGCGGACAGGGAGAGGGCGGAGAGGATCAGGGCAGCGCAGGCTGCGGCTGCGCGGCATATGCGCATTAACGATCAAACAGACCGCGCACACCGCGGCGGATGCTATCGGTGACACTGTCGCGGGCTTCCTCTTCCGCTTCGTCGGCAATGGCGCGGGTTTCATCCCCTGCCGTGCGACCCACGTTTTCTGATTCCTGGTTGAGCCAGCCGCTGATGGCCGCGCCAATATCGGCTGCCTGTCCACCACCATTGCCGTCACCACCGAACAGTCCGGCCATGCCGGGTATCTCGCTGGGCTCGGCTGGTAGTGTGAAGGCATTGGACGGGATGGCATTGCGTTCGATGCTGGCCAGGCGCCAGTCGTCATCGGCACGCAGAATGGCCCGGTCCTGCAGACCGTACATGCCGGCCATCAGGGAATCCATGCCCTGCTGCCCGGCCATTTCACCCATCAGGCGGGTGATACGCAGCATGCCGCGGTAGACGTCCACGGCATCGCGATTGTCGGTAAGCACCACTTCGCCGCTGACTTCTTCATCCCAACCATCACTCATAATCACTTCATGCACATTGCCCCGAATGCCGGCAATGGTTTCCGTGCGTCCTGTATCACGCATCTGGTACGCGGACTCGTCCATGTCCATCATGGCGCTGAAGTCGGCTCCGTCAGGACCACCGATACCGATACTCTCGAACATCTGCCGGAAATCATCCAGGGCGTATACCAGCCATTCACCGCCTTCGCGGCTGACCATATATCCCTCACCGCCAGTGACCACGATATAACTGCCATCCGGTGTCTGCATCCGCACATGATCATCATCGCGGTACTCGATACGCACGGTTTCCATGCCGTCCGCCTCGAAATTCCCGGTCACATCGGCTGCGGCACTGCTGCTCCAGAGCATGCTCGCCATCGCCAGGCCGCCCGCCACACAGAGGCTGCGACCGACGCCCTGTATTGTTCCATAAGGGAAGAAACTCATTATCCCACCTCCAGGTGTTATCATTATTTAAGTACCTCGGACATTGTGCCATCGGGAGCAGTATTGTCAAAGTCGTCGCGGGAGGCCCTGCATGAAAAAGGAACTGTGTCACGTTGTGATGGAAACCGCGCGCGCATTGAACCGGACCGGCCTGAACCAGGGGCGCTCCGGCAATGTCAGTGTGCGCAGTGGTGACGGCCTGTTGATCACCGCCTCCGGGGTACATTTCGATAGTATTACCGACGATGATGTCGTGTTCTGCGACCTGCAGGGCGACTGGGAAGGCGCTCGCAAGCCTTCCAGTGAACTGTCCTTCCATTCAGCCATCTACCGCGAACGACCCGACGCCGGCGCAGTGGTGCATGTGCACTCCCCATGGGCCACCAGCCTTGCCTGTATGCACCGCCACATACCGGCTTATCATTATATGATCGCCGTCGCTGGTGGTGTGGACATACCCTGCGTGTCCTATGCCACATTCGGTAGCGAAGCCCTCGCGCAGCATGTGACCATGGGCCTGCGGGAACGCGATGCCTGTCTGCTAGCCAATCATGGACAGATTGCGTTGGGAGCAAGCGCCGATAGTGCACTGGAACTGGCCGCTGAAGTGGAAAACCTGGCGCGGGGTTATGCGCAGATCCTGGCCATGGGAGAGCCGGTTCTGCTGAATGACCGGGAAATGGAGGAGGTTCTCGTAAAATTCCGGAGCTATCATCGAAATGCCCAGAAAAGTGAGTCCTGAAGCGGGAGCCCCTGGATCATGCCAAGCAGTTTTGATATCGAATGTCTGGAACAGTGCATCACACTGGCTGTGGATTCCGTGGCTTCCGGGGGTGGACCGTTTGCCGCCCTGCTCGTCCGTGATGGGCAGGTGATTGCCCGTGCCTGGAACCGTGTGGTGCCAGACTGTGATCCCACAGCACACGCGGAGGTCCAGGCGCTGCGACAGGGCGGCGCCGTGTTGGATACCCCCCATCTGGACGGCTGCACATTGTATGCAAGCTGTGAGCCCTGCCCCATGTGTCTGGCCGCTGCGCTCTGGGGTCGCGTGTCACGTATCGTTTACGCCGCCCCCCATGACGAAGCGATTCGCGCCGGTTTTGCCGACACCCATATCGCGCGACAACTGTATGGACAATCCGGCCCGGTAGCATTGCAGGAAGGGCTGCTCGAGCCCTGCCCTGTGCCAGGTTTGTCGGCCCCTTTCGATGCCTGGTTGGCCCGGTCGGATCGCATCCCCTACTGAGGAGTTCACATGCCCGAAGCGCAATCAACGACGGACAATCCACATTGGCACAGCCTGGACGTTGCAGAGGCGCTGCATCGCCTTGATGCCGATAAAGCCGGCCTGGATACCACGGATGCCGGGCAGCGGCTGCAGAAGTATGGTCCCAATACATTGCGCGAGGAACAACGCCGTCCGGTCTGGAAGCGCTTCCTGGACCAATTCCGTAGTATTCTCATACTCATTCTGCTCGCCGCTGGGGCCGCCAGTCTCTTCCTGGAGCAGATGCTGGATGCGGCTGCCATTTTTGCGGTGGTGCTGATCATCGCCCTGATCGGATTCATCCAGGAAGGCAAGGCCGAAAAGGCGCTCGACAGCCTGAAACAGATGCTCTCCCCCATGGCCAATGTGTTGCGTGATGGCAGGAAGCGTGAGCTGCCGGCCAAGGAACTGGTGCCCGGTGACATTGTCAGGCTGGGCAGTGGTGATCGGGTTCCGGCGGATCTACGCCTGTTGCAGGTCAGCCGCTTCCGCACCCAGGAGGCGGCATTGACCGGAGAGTCGGAACCGGTCGATAAAACTGACAGTGTCGTGGCGCAAGAGGCGGATCTGGCCGAGCGAGCCAATATGGCGTACGCGGGCACCCTGGTGGTACAGGGGCAGGCAACCGGCCTGGTGGTGGCCACCGGCAGTCAGACCGAAATCGGGCGCATTTCCGAAATGTTGGGTTCGGTGGAAAAGATCCAGACACCGCTGTTGCGCCATCTCGATCAGGCCGGCCGCACCCTGGCATTCATCATCCTTGGCGTGGCCGCCCTGACTGGTGCTTTTGGTGTGATCATGCATGGCAACGCGCTGGATGAAGCCTTCATGGCCAGTGTGGCACTGGCCGTCGCCTCGATTCCCGAAGGCCTGCCGGCCATTGTCACCATCACCCTGGCGCTTGGCGTGCAGGCCATGGCCAGGCGCAACGCGATCATACGACATCTGCCGGCAGTCGAGACCCTGGGTGCGACCACCATCATTTTCACGGACAAAACGGGCACATTGACCCGGAACGAGATGAGTGCCCAGGCCATCCGTCTGGCGGATGCAAGCTACCAGATCGAAGGGATCGGATACACGCCCGAGGGTGCTTTCCATCGCAGTGGCAACGATGGTGAAGACCAGGCACTGGACCCGCAAGGCGATGAGAATCTGCTGCGATTCCTGCGCAATGCCGTGCTCTGCAATGATGCAAGCCTGTACCAGGAAGATGGTGAATGGACCATCAATGGCGATCCCACAGAGGCCGCATTGATCGTTGCCGCCGCCAAGGCCGGTCTGGAACCGGCGGCTCTGCACGATGAATACCCGCGCAAGGACCTGATCCCTTTCGAGTCCGAACACAAATACATGGCCAGCCTGAATACCGATCCCGATGGCGGGCAGCGGATCGTGGTCAAGGGTGCTCCTGACCGTATCCTGGACATGTGCAGCCAGGTTCACACCGAGGCTGGTGACCGGAAACTGAATCGTGAGGAATGGGAAAAGCATATCGAAGCGCTTTCCTCCCAGGGATTGCGGGTTCTGGCGGTTGCAGAGAAAGACGCTGCGAACATCAGCGGACTGCATGAACGTGATGTGGAACAGGAGCTGACCCTACTGGGCCTGGTCGGGCTGCTGGATCCGCCGCGCGATGAGGTGATCCGTGCAATCAGCACCTGTGTTGAAGCGGGCATTCGCCCGGTAATGGTGACCGGAGACCATGCCCTGACGGCGACCGCAATCGGACAAAAAATCGGTCTCAGACGCTGTAAGTCGGGCATCAGTGGACATGAGCTGGAAGCCATGAGTGACACGGAGATGCAGGAGCGGATTGAGGAAACTGACATTTATGCCCGCGCCGCACCGGAACACAAATTGCGCCTGGTCCGTGCCGCCCAGGCCCGGGGTAATGTCTGCGCCATGACCGGCGATGGTGTCAACGACGCACCGGCATTGCGCCGTGCGGACGTCGGGGTGGCCATGGGTATCCAGGGTACGGAAGTGGCCCGGGATGCGGCCGACATGGTGCTGACCGATGACAACTTCGCCAGTATTGTCAGCGCCGTCGAGGAAGGTCGCAAGGTCTATGACAATATCCGCAAGACCATCCTGTTTCTGCTGCCCACCAATGGCGGCCAGGGCGCGGCCATCGCCACCGCAATACTGGCCGGTACCGTTTTGCCGGTCACTCCGGTGCAGGCCCTGTGGGTCAACATGATCGTGGCTGTCACCCTGGGGCTTGCCCTGGGATTCGAAGCTGGCGAGCGCAACCTGATGCAACGCCCGCCCAGGGACCCGTCCGCACCCCTGCTCGACATGTTCCTGCTCTGGCGTGTGGTGTTTGTCTCCGTGCTCCTGCTGTTCAGTGTATACGGCATGTTTTACTGGATTCTGGAAGGACAGGGACAATCCGTCGAATTGGCGCGCAGCGGCGCCGTGAACATGCTGGTCATGGGCAGTGTGGCCTATCTGATCAACAGCCGCTTTCTGATCAACAGTTCTCTGACTCTCAATGGCCTGTTCGGCAGCCGTCCGGTGTTGATTTCCATTGGCCTGGTGATCCTGTTCCAATTGCTGTGGACCCATGCTCCGCCCATGCAGGCCCTGTTTGGTAGCGAGGCGCTGTCCGGGCTGCATTGGTTGGTGATCGTGCTGGTCTCGGTTCTCATTTTCCTGCTGGTCGAAGGCGAGAAGCTTATACTCCGTCGTCGCCACAAACAGACTTTCGAGTGATGCACTTCTCATTGGGGGAAATGACCCATAGTATGAATGTGCGAGTGTCCGTAGGATAGCCGGCAGAGGATGTGGCCAATCATGAGGAACCGCGTATGTTATTGAAAAATATTACCAGTATAGTCACCAGGGCTTTTGCGATAGGCCTGTTTCTGTTCTCGGCCGCTGCGGTGGCCCAAGGCAATTCCCAGAATGCGCCCGGTCAAAGTGGCGAGGCCCCCGGCAACTCCGGCAATGCACCAGGGCAGTCGCAACAGGCGCCCGGGCAGTCGGGTAATGCCAGTACTACTGATGAAACCAGTCAGGGTAACGGCAACCAGGGTAACGGCAACGGCCAGGGAGGCGGTCCCAATATCGGTTTTGGCAATGCCTCCGATGGCGTGATGGCGCGCATCATCTCCAATCGCCAGGTGTTTGTATCCGGCGAGGACGAGCTTGAAATATCCATCCGTTTCGCGCGCGGCGCTCACCTGGTTTCCAGTGGTGAAGTCGATGCCTATGTTGTGATCATGGAGCCCGCTGGCAGTATGGTTGCCGTGGACATACCGGTCGATGAGGAGAGCCTGATCGAAGGCGCTCGCATATTCCAGATGAATACGGCCGAAGTGGCCACCCTTCTCGAAGGTGATTATCAGCTTGGCCTGGTACTCACAAAGTCTCGCGACGACGAGAACGACACCTCTCCGTTCAATCTGGAGGATTGGTACAACGGAATGTTGGGGCTACTTGACGTCCAGGGTCTGACAGTTGTCGCCTCTTCCGAAACGGAAAATGGCGAAGACAGCAATGGCGATGAAGATGCCAATGGCAACGACGATACCAATGGCAACGACGATACCAATGGCAACGACGATACCAATGGCAACGACGACACCAATGGCAACGACGACACCAATGGCAACGACGATACCAACGGCGATGACGATACCAACGAGGTGTAATCTTCTGCCTGCAACAAGGACGTTGACCGCAGTATCGTGACATCAATCCGTTTTCACATTGGGGCCCACAAGACGGCCACCACCCATCTGCAGATGACGCTTGCCGGTTGCTCTTTCGAGGCCGGCACGCGTCATGTCCCCCTCAAGCGGCTACGCCGCACACTGACCTCTCCGGTGCGCAAGCAGCGCCTTCACCTGCCCTGGCATCGTTGGTATCGCGGCACCTGGCTGTTTTCGGATGAGAACATTCTGGGTACCACCGCGAATGCCCTGGAACTGTATCCGGATCCGGCCCACGCGCTGCGTCATTTCATGGACTGCGACCTGAGCATTTTCCTGGCTGTGCGGTCCTATGACAGTTTCTTCAGCTCGGCCTATGGTGAACGGCTCTGGCACCATCCCTGGCAACCATTCGAAGCACGGATGCCACAACGGCGCTGGACCGACCTGGTGGCGGATCTGCAGCGGGACCTTCCGGATGTACCCATCCATGTGTGGCGTTACGAGGACTATCGCAATCATGCGAGTGATATTGCCCAATACTACGCGGGCGGCATGATTCGTGAATTCGGGCCGCCGCTGCGTGAAAATCCCAAGTCCGGGTTTTCCGCCCGTGCCGTGGAGGAAATGGCAGAATTTGCCGACCGCAGACCACGCAAATCAAGGGTGTTGGCCATTCGGGATCGTTTTCCTGTGGGAGATGAATATCCGCGCTTTGATCCCTGGACGACGGATCAGCGACAGCAGTTACAATCCCTGTATGCCGAAGACGTCGAACGCCTCGCGCAGCAAGTCGAAGTCTGGCGCCCTGCCCGTTCCTGATTCATTCCCCGAAACGATAACCCAGGTATTCGATATCCCTGCTGAAGCGATTGGCCACGATTTCCCGTGAGCGTTCATCATAGTATTCATGGTAAGGGGTGTGTGATGATCGGTTGGCATGGGGCAGTGATCGACGTTTCAGGCCAATCCGGTCACAGACTTCATCAAAATCGGCCTGCAGGCTTTCCACCCGGCCAATAAAATCCACCAGAATATTGCCTTCCTGATCACTCACCCAATCCAGGGAGTTGCGCAGGCGCAAGTGATGGGTGGACTCTCCGCTGCGGCCACGGAAGATGTCTACCGCCAGCGCACCCTCGTTCTCGACAAACAGCTTCTCAATGAACTCACTGAACCCCGGTGCGTGATCCACATCCCAGGGGAAGATGTCCCAGTTGCGCCGTCGATGGTAGTGGTAGAACGACACCACCTTGTCCCAAGGATTGCGCACGATGGTGAATTTGAAATACTCCGCCGGATCGCGTTTCTTTTTTTCGATCAGATCCAGGTAGTGCTGGATGGTGTTGTGTCCGCGCGTGCCTCGCGGAAGGGCCCTGCGGACACTCTGCCCAGCGCATTTGTTGATGTGCACAAACACGAAGCGATGACGATGGTTGATCAATTCTCACCCTCCAATGGCAATACCTTTGTAAACATAGCCGGCAATCTTCGGCGTTCGGGGAATATACAGGTTTTCCAGCGCCTCGATACAAAAACCACCCTGCTCCAACAGTTCAGCGATCGGGCGGTCGAGATGACAGCCCCCGGCAAATGGCTTCCAGACTGGAGTGATGCGCTGCTGCCAGCGGCATACCGAGGCATCCGGTGCACGCCCGTGTTCCAGGAACAGTAGACGACCGTCCGGGCGCAGCACACGCTGCATCTGCTGCAGCGCCTTCTGCCAGTCGGGTATTGTACATAAGGTGAAGGTCAGCAGGACGGTATCCACGCTGTTGTCCTCCAGCGGAATGGCCTCGCCGGGCAAATCCAGCCATTCCACGGGCAGAGCCGATGATTCCAGATTGCGTTGGGCCTTGCGGCGCATGCCAGCAGAGGGTTCCAGTCCGTAGATCAGGCTGACTTTGTCGGCATCGTAGAACGGCAGATTGATGCCGGAACCCATGCCCACCTCCAGCACCACCCCGCTGGCCTGCGGTACGACCTGGCTGCGCAGCTTCAGGATCTGCCCCATGGAACAGATCCGGTCAATCATGTGGGGGAGAATTCGGTCCTCGTAAAAACTCATAGACGCCTGTCCTTGTCTGGATGCTTTGAATCGTCGCGTTTACGCTCACTATGCGGTGTGCCGGCACAACTTTCCCCGGTATACATGCCCGCGAGAAACTCCGACAGTTTTCGCAGAAAGCGTCCGCCCCGGCCCCTGTTTTCCGTGTCGGGAAGTTTCAGGTCCTGCAATTCCAGGCGCTTTCCGTCCATGGTGGGTTCGGATCGCTGATCCTGCTCTTTGTTCTGTTCAGGCTTGGCTGTCATGCTGGTCACCGCCCATTGATGGAGAAAAAATGTGAACCAATTCACAGTCCGCAGTAATGTAAGGACTGCATGCTTTCTCGAGTCTTCCGGCTACCCTATGCTACACCACTGAAGGAAGCCATCTTGACCGGGCAGGGATGCCTACTCCCCTCCTCTATACCTCCATATTCAGTCTATCAGAATCCACTTTCATGATCTGGCTCAAAGTTGAACGCATTCAGCTGGGCTATATATTCAACTGGACGTTCTGAACCGTATACCGTGGAGGTCGACATGATATCCAGAGCCCTGATGTTCTGCCTGTTTTCCGCCCTGGCGCTTAGCAGCGCGCATGGCGGCGAGCGGGCTGGTGATTTTGCACTGCTGGATCAGCAGGGTTATTTTCACCAGATGAGTTGGTATGACAATAATGCAGCCGTGGTCCTGTTGACGCAGGCCAATCACGCCGAGGACACAGCGGCTGCCCTGCCCGCTTTCGAGCGGATCCGCGGGGAATACGCGGACCAGGATCTGGTGTTTTTCATGATCAATCCCCTCGGCGAGTCCCGGGCCAGCGTGCAAGCGCAAATGGAGGCATGGGGCGTGGACCTGCCGGTGCTGATCGATGATGTGGCAGCCATTTCCCACAGCCTGGGTATCGAGCACCTGGGACAGGCCGTGGTCTTTGATCCGGCCGGGTTCCGGGTCCTGTACCGTGGCCCGGCCGATGACTCCCTGCAAGTCGCCCTGGATGAAATTCTCGCCGGACAGGCAGTCAGCCAGCCACTTGTGGCCAGCAGCGGTGCCGCGGTCCAGTACCCTGAATCCAGAGCGGCCAGCATCAGCTACAGCGAGGACGTGGCCCCGGTCATTGCCAAAAACTGTGCCGACTGCCACCGGGATGGCGGCATTGCCCCCTTTGCCCTGGACAGTCATGCCATGCTCCAGGGCTGGTCACCGATGGTCCGCGAAGTGATCCGCACCAAGCGTATGCCGCCCGGTCAGATTGACCCGCATATCGGTGCCTTCGAGAATCATATGACCCTGAGTGTCGAGGAAGAGCGCACGGTGCTGGACTGGATTGCAGCCGGTTCACCGCGTGGTGCCGGGATAGATCCGCTGGCTGCCCTCACTTGGCCGGATTCGGTCTGGGAGCTCGACAGTGAGCCGGATCTGATCATCGAGGTGCCGGAGCAGACCATTCCCGCCACCGGTGTGATCGACTACATCAATGTTGTGGTGCCCATCGACATCGAGCGTGATCGTTATGTGCGCGCCAGTCAGTATGTTGCAGGGGATCCACGGGTACTGCACCACACGCTGAACTTCCTGATTCCCCCGGACGGCGATCCCCGAAACAGCTTCACGGCCACTCCGGACCCTAACGCAGCCTACATCCAGGCCTATGTACCGGGCGCTTCCCCTCATGTGGAGCCGCCGAACACCGGAGGCCTGCTGCGGAAAGGCTCGATGCTGGCCCTGCAGATGCACTACACCACCTTTGGCCAGGAAGCGGTGGACAACAGCCGTATCGGCATCTGGTTCTATGATGATGACAACATCCCCACGGAACGGATGACAGGCGAATGCGCCTGCATCTTCACCCCGACCTGGACAGACATCCCGCCGCACGATCCGGAGTTCATCCAGACCGCGGAAATCACCATCTCGGATGACGCGCATCTGCACGGTTTCATCTCGCATATGCACTTCCGTGGCAAGTACATGCGCTTCGAAGCCCATCTGCCGGACGGTTCTGTGCAGGAGTTGCTCAACATCGCCGATTACAACTACAACTGGCAGATGACCTACCGGCCGGTGGAGCCGATCTTTGTACCGGCAGGCACCAAAGTTCATGTGATCGGGGCCTTCGACAATTCGGCGCAGAACCCGGCGAACCCGGATCCCTCACTCAGTGTGCCCTGGGGGCAGCAGAGCTGGGATGAGATGTTCTTTGGTCAGGTGTACTACAAGTACGTGGACCAGAGTCGGTACCAGGAAGAGGAACCCCGGCTGGTCAGCAGCCGGGATTGACGACCCGCCAGACAGGAGCGGCAGCACCAGCGAGTGCTGCCGCTCCTTCTTTCTTCAAGAATTCCTCAAGCGCTTGAAGACAATCAAGTTTCGCCTGAGATAAAGCCACCTCAATCCATCAATGCAGCCATTCGTCGACGCAGATCCGCATCGGGCAGCCGGCCTCGACCCCCACCCATGTTTTCCGCGAGGTGATCGGGGTTGGAAGTGGCTGGAATGGCACAGGTCACCGCCGGATGGGAAAGGATGAACTTGAGGAAGATCTGACTCCAGGCGGTGCAGTCGATTTCGCTGGCCCAATCCGGTAAGGGCTGGTTGGCAAAGCGCGGGAACAGATCCCCGCCGCCGAAGGGACGATTGAGCATCACGGCCACACCCTGGTCCCGGGCTTTGGGTAATACCCGCTCTTCGGCTTCACGCTGGGCCAGGCTGTAGTTGACCTGCAGGAAGTCGATACGTTCGTCGTCCAGCAGTCGCTCCACCTGATCATACTGACGCTGGTTGGAGGTGGTGATGCCGATATAACGAATGCGGCCATCGGCCTTCATCTCTTCCAGGGTCTCCAGATGCAGGTCGATGTCACGCAGATTGTGCACCTGCATCAGTTCAATGCTGGAGCGGCGCAGTTCCTCAAAGGAAGTCGCCATCTGCTGACGCCCCTCTTCCTGACCGTCGATCCAGACCTTGGTGGCCATCCACAGATCATCGACTAAGCCGAGTTCTTCGGCGATCTCACCGGTCAGATCTTCCGCGCCGGTATACATGGGCGAGGAATCCAACACGGTGCCACCCAGCTCCACAAACAGTCGCAAGACTTCGACCAGCGGCGCTCGCTCCTCGGGTGAATCGATCATGAAGGTCTGCCAGGTACCCAGGCCCACTACCGGAATCTGTTCTCCCGTGCGCGGTATGGTGCCCATGATCTGCTCATCCGGGCTGGCAATGGCGCGGGCCAGCAGTCCCGGGAAAAGGCTTACCGCGGCCAGCGAGCCAGCCAGTTTCAGACTCTGGCGTCGGGTAAATCGACGTTCGAAAAATCGCTTGTACATGGACTGCCTCCAGTTCAGCGGGTTTGCCCCGAGTCTACCAGAAGTGCGGCCTCAGGGGTTCGAAACCCGATCGCGATAGAATTCATACCGAGATCCCGGTCGGTTCTTCGCACGGTACATGGCGTGATCAGCATGTTTCACCAGGAGGTCCAGGTCGTCGTGGTCATCGGGGTAGATGCTGATACCAATGCTGATGCCAACGATCGCTTCCTCACCGCCTTGCAGGTGAACCGGGTCGTGCATTATCTCCAACAGTTTCCGGGCCACGGTTTCGACCGCTTCCGGTCCGTCGACGTTGCTCAGGATCAGGACGAATTCGTCACCACCGATGCGGCTGAGAATGTCATTGCCGCGGATCACCGACTGGATGCGTTCGGTCACTTCCACCAGTACCCGGTCGCCGGTATCGTGGCCCCATTGATCATTGATCTCCTTGAAGGTGTCCAGATCCAGGAACATGACCGCAATGCCCTTGTCATTGCGACGGGCATCGGCCATGGCCTGCGCCCCGAGTGACAGGAACAGGCGCCGATTGGGCAGGCCGGTCAGATGATCGTGATAGGCAACCTTGCGGATTTCTTCCTCGGCCATACGCCGTTGCTCGACCTCCTCCAGGAGCTGCTCATTGCTCTTCTTCAGCGCGGCCGTGCGCTCAGCCACCACCAGCTCAAGCTCCCGGTTCCTGTTGCGCACCTGCAACACCTTATAGCGGTACAGGAGCACGCCCAGCACAACGGCCAGGGCCAACAGTGTCAGCTGGAACCAGAGCGCCTGCCAGAGGGCCGGTGTAATGTGAAGTGGAACCACGGCCATATGTGGAGACCATTGGCCGTCGGCATTGGTGGCACGAACGCGGAACTGATAACGGCCGGGTGACAGATTGGTGTAACTGGCAAAGCGGCGTTCACCCGCTTCGATCCAGTCATCCTCAAAGCCACGCAACTGGTAGGCATAGCGGATCCGTTCCGGTGCCGAGAAGTCCAGTGCTGCAAATTCGAAAGACAGGTAATTCTCGTTGTGTTCCAGGACAATTTCCCGTCCGCCCTGGAAGGGTGTGCCGATTGTGCGGTTTTCGTTGAGAACAGAGAAACGGGATATCACCACTGGTGGCTCGTGATCGCTTTGACGGATCAATTCCGGTCTGAATACATTGAAGCCATTCACGCCGCCGAAGTACATCTCGCCGGTAGCAGCGCGGTGATAGGCTCCGTTGTTGAATTCATCGTCCTGCAGACCATCATTGGTATCAAAATTATGGATTGTCCCGGTGCGCCGATTGAATCGGGATATACCCCGGTTGCTGCTCGCCCACAGGTCGCCGTTGTCAGCAAAGAGGATACCGTAGATCACGTCATTGGCCAGTCCGTCGGCCTCGGTAATGTGGGTGAACTGGTCACTCTCCGGCTCGAGACGGTTAAGGCCACCGCGGGTACCGAACCACAGTTCGCCTTGCTCGTCTTCGGCGATGCTGAACACAAAAGGATTACTCAGCGAGTTCGGATTGTCGATTTCATAGCTGTAATTGATAAACCGATCGTTCTGCCGATCGAAGCGATTCACACCTTCGGTGACGGTGCTGAACCAGATGTCGCCGCGGCGGTCCTCGATCAGGGCTATGATGCGGTCCCCGGCAATGCTGCCCGGATCATCAGGGTCATGCACGTATCGCTGGAAGCGGCCCGTCTCCGGGTCGAGGACATTCAGCGCGTCCCGGGCACCGGCCCATACCATACCCTGGCTGTCGACAAGCACGCGCCAGACCGTGTCGCTGCTGATCCTTTCCGGATCGTCGCTATCATGATGGTAATTGTGAAAACGCCCGTTTTGTGGATCAAAGCGAGACAAACCGCCATGGGTTGCGAGCCACAGTCGGCCCTGCGCGTCCATGTCGAGGTAGCGGACAATATTATGGGGGATACCCTCCGGGTCGTCCGGGTCATATTGATAATGTCGGAACCGACCGCTGTCCAGGTCCAGGGCATTGAGGCCGCCTTCCGTGCCTATATACAGGGTCTGACCGTCGCGGTAGAAGGAGCGGACCGTGTTGTCGCTGAGACTGTTATCGTTCCACCATTCATTGCGATAATGCCGGAAGCGTGCCTGACGTTCATCGTATTTGTTCAGCCCTCCTACATGGGTGCCGAACCACAGCACTCCGCCCGCATCCTCCAGGATTGCGAGAATGTGGTCGTCATTGAGGGAATCTTCGACACCGTTTTCACTGCGATATTGGGTGAACTGACCCGTGGCCCGGTCGAACAGGTCCAGGCCACCGCCCAGATAATGACCCACCCAGAAGCGTCCGCGGCTGTCCTCATAGAGACTGCGCAGCTCGTTTGAACTGATGCTTTGTGGATCGGAAGGGTCGTGCTGGTAGCGACGGATCGTATTGTCAGCCG
>PWQG01000281.1 GCA_003556835.1 Gammaproteobacteria bacterium | reverse complement strand
TTCTTCGCGGGCCTTGCGTTCCGCAGCCTCGCGCTCCCGTCGCTTCCTCTCAGCCTGCTCTCGGGCTTTTCTGTCTGCTTCCTCTTTCGCCTTGCGTTCGACTTCAGCCCGTTCCTGGGCTTCGCGCTCGGCAACGCATTTTCCCAGTGCAGTTCGGGCCGCCTGTCCGTGGCAGCCAGTGCCCCATTGCTTGATAAACGCCTCCCAGCCTGCTTCAGTGTTGGTCTTGCTGGCCTGCTCGAAAGCTGCTTCCTCCTCCGGATTGATCTCGATGGTCCTTCGCAGTTCGGCGACCGTTTCCGGGCGCTCCTTGCGGGTCTTGGCCAGACAGGCCATGACCAGATTTTCGAGATGATCGGGGATGGCTTGAAGCTCCGACGGCGGCAGGTTCAGATGTTTGTCCTTGAGTTCTTCGGTGCTGCCACTGAACGGTGGATCACCATCAAGAAGTTCGAAGAGGATGCAACCCAGCGCATAAATGTCCGACCACGGGCCGATGTCCTTTTCGCGGGCACTGCGGACCTGCTCGGGCGCCATGTAAGCCGGCGTGCCGGTGCCTTCGCGGCGTGACAGGCTGCCAGCGGCTCTTGCCAGGCCGAAGTCGCCGACCTTGGCGGTGAAGCGGTCCTTGCCCTGCTCGACCAGGATGATGTTTTCGGGCTTGAGGTCCAGGTGGGACAGCTTGCTGTTGTGGAGGGCTTCGACACCTTTGCAGATCTCGGTGAACAGGCGCAGGGCTTCTTCGCGGTGTTGTTCGACGTCGCTTTTGGCTTTGTGAAGCCAGTCGCGCAAGGTCATCTCGCCCAGTTCCTGCGGCAGAGCGACGTAGGTGGTGCCGTCGATTTTTTCAACCTGAGGGCTTTCCAGCCCAAGCAGGTGGCTACCGTCGGGGACCTGGCGGCGGGCCTTGTATTCCTCGGCCCAGGCGCGGCGGATACCGTCGGCCAGGCCGCCGACTACACCCACGACCTTCAGGGCCATGTCGATATCGGCATCGATGTCATGGGCGCGGTAGACCACGGCGGAAGCACCCTGGCCGATTTCGGCGTCGATGCGGTATTTCTGGCGAAAAACCTTGCCTACGGGGAGTTTGGGGTAGTCCATCAGGCGATCACCCTGGGCTGCGGCAAGTATTGCCGCCTGCTGGTCGTGCCCGGCCAGGCCGGTCAGGTGGGGCAGGTCTGGACCGGCACCACCGGGCGATGGCGAGACGGGGGTGTCATTGTCACTGCCGAAGGCGGCACCCGATAATGGGGGCTGGCCGTCAGCGCCGGGTTGGAGTGTGCCGCCGGAGATGCTGTTGCTCAGGGTCGCGGTGGCGCCTTTTCCACCCGGGATGACTTCAAATTTACAGCCACATTGCGGGCAGCGAATCTTGGGAATGCCGGCGACGATCCGGTCTTCGGGTAGCTGAACGGCGGTGTCGCATTCGGGGCAGTAAACGGGCATGGAAACTCCTTGATCTGATAGCCCAACTATTACCAGTAATGGCCCAGCCGGTGCAGCGTTCGCTGGTAGACTGGCTGAAAAAGATCTCTGGCGCGCCACGGTTCGCGCAAATACAGCGGCGTGTGATTATCCGGATGGGGGTAAGTATAGGGATCGGCTGCCATCTGCCGTTCAACCGTATAGCTGGTCGTACGGCGAATGTAAACCTCTTCCCTGACGTAGGTGGTGCGCCTGACCGCCGGCCCTGAACCAGCTACCGTGCCCCCGCCTCCAGAACTGGAGACGATGCCCTCGAGGCCACTGCTGCCGCGGGAAGGTCCGGCCATTTCCGGGCGTTGACTGGTTTGAAGCACGCCTGTCAGGCTGCTGCGCATCTGTTGCAGCTTCGATTGTTCCTGTTCCTCGGTGCGCAGCATGCCGGCCAGACGCTGAGCCGATTTGCCGGTGGTGGCCCGAAGCTTCTGGATATTGCCCTGCACGACCTTCAAGGCTGAATCAATTTTCGACAGCAGTTCCTTGACCCTCGCCTGCGCGGCTTGCTGGGCACTGCGCTCTTGCTGGTGCGCCTGTTCGGCATTCTGCAACTGGTTGCGCGCGCCGCTGACGACGTTTTCCAGGTGTCTGATTCGTTGGCTCGAAGTGGAGTCGTTGCAACTGTATTCCTGGCCTGAATTTGATGACTGGGCTCGAGCGCGATGTTCACGCAGGGTTTGTTCGAGCCGATTGAGCTCTTGCTGGCACGACTTGATCTTTTCCGCCGCCTGGCTGACGCGGAAGTTGGCCTTGTTGAGCGCATCGTAGGCTCGGTCGACTTCTTTTTGATCGATATGCTGCATAGCTATACTCTCCTGCTTCAGAGCGCTCAGCTTCCCTTCACCTTGAACTTCAAACCTTTGACTTGGCCATGAAACTTGTCTGTGCCCTCATCACTCTTGGTCCGCCGTTTTTCGCGCTCGGCCTTGTTCGTATCGAGATGCGTCTTGTCCTCTTTCTTGGAGTCTGCGGCAGATCCAAGCTCTTTATTCGCCGGTTCGAACTTGACTTCCTTTTGCGCAGAACGGAGCGTTGACTCATCCTTTTCAGCCGTGCGTGCGGTCTTGTCGAGCACACCTTCGGCTTTCTTGCCAGTCTCGCTCAGCTTGCGCTCGGCCTGCTTGAGCTTGTCGGCTTCGCGCTTGACCGACTGGTCGATGCTCTGGGCAGCCTTGACACGTTGATCATGCCCTTCCCTGGTGCCTGCCGAATCGATCGCCGACAATGCCTTCTCGGTAGTTTGAGCATCCTTCTGGTGCGCGTCTTGCTTTTTGTCTTCCTCTGTAAAATTCCTGTCAGTTTCAACAGTTTCCTTCTTGATCTCCTTTCGACTCTTTAATTCGCTTGCCATGATTGTCTTCCTCCATTAGCGTTGATCTAGTCTTCCTCGAGCTGTCCGGTCGCTTTCAACAAGTCGGTGATTGTTCCGGCCAGGTTTTGCTGCGCGTCGCACAGTGATTCATGCAACTTCCATGCCTTGGCGCGTTTCTTTGCCGCCCGAGAGGCGGCTTTGTCGAACTCCGTTGCCCATTGACCTTCAGCAGCAAGGAACGGGTTGGTTGCCGCCGAGGCATACAACAGGACCCGGGCCATCTTCGAGACCTCACGAGCCAGGGCATCGTCAAGCTGGATACATTCAGCCAGGCATTTATTGAGTGCGCTGTAATACTCGTGCCATGCGTCTTCGCTCTCATCCTCGGAAGGCCTGCTCGGGATGACGGGTAGCGGTTTCTCTCGCGGCAGTTCCTCGATCTCGGCAAAGTCCTCGTTGATGAAGTCCATCTGAGTACGCAGCACTTCCCGCAATTGCTCAACGAAAGCGTCGGTGAGAGCAGACACCGAGCGCTTCTTCAGCCAGGCGGGGAATGGCTCAGGCCTGGAGGCCGCTCCACCCAGAATGGCCGAGCCGGCTGAACTCAATAGCCGGCCTTTCTCGAATGTGCACAGCAGCGGCAATATTCCGTTGTGAAGCAGGACTTTCGCTTGATCAACAAAGGGAGCTGTACGGTCACTAACCGACTGGCTACTCCCAAAGCGCGCCAGGTCCTCGAAGAGTTCAAGGCTGAGCGCTTCCAGTCGACCTGAGGCATCTTCCAGTGACTGCTGGAATGCTTCGAGGGCGGCGCGGAATGGTGAGGACTGCTTGTCGTTGAACCATTGCGTACGCGCTTCAAGAAAGTGCCCTCGGGCTGTATCCAGCGCCTGAACCTGCTGTTTTGCGCTCGCTTCGGCGGCTTGCCATCGGCTGATTGCCATTGACAGTTCGCGCTGAAGGGTCGTCGCCTGGAACCAATCCTCCTCTGCCATCAAGGC
>PWQG01000173.1 GCA_003556835.1 Gammaproteobacteria bacterium | reverse complement strand
CGGCTTTGTCGGCCTGTCGCCGGTGCGCGAGACGCTGATCGGCAGCGTGGAGGCGATGAACGAGCAGAAGCGCAACGAGTGGTTTCGCAGGGTGAGCAGACTCGGTGCCAAGGCCCAATAGAGGTCTTGGCTCCCGAGATCTATGCTCTATGCCCGTCGGCTGACGGCCAGAAGCGGCCATTGCAGATATTCTTATGTATAACGCCCGGCTCACACGCCGGTTTGGAGCCGCGAAGCGGCGGAAAATCGGTCGTTGTGCAGCCGTTTGTTAGCCCTATTTTTTGGTTATCCAATTTGCGACAAAGTCTGGATTTATCAATAAATAGGCCGCACCCAGTAAAAAAGCCACAAACATAAACCAGAGCTTACCTGAGAAAAAAGAAGTAGATCTTGTTAAGAAAAACCAAAATCCTTGCATCGCTCCAGGCGAGCGCTGGTTCATCAGGGCCAGATAATGGATTGATGAGAACGCTATAAAAATAATAGCTAATGCAAGGAGTGCAACACCAGACACATGAGCAAACATAAAATTTCGTCCGTACTCACTTAACCATTCTGTATAAAAGCTCCAAAAGGTGTTGTTTAGCGCACCCTGCTGAATACTTGGATCGAAATTTATCTTCGCTAAATTAAGTATGTAGACAGACACACAAAGCAATGTCATTGGGCCAACCGTGTAAAACCACCAGTCATTCGATGTATAGTGCCCTTTAGCCAAAGATATAATCATTGTCGTAACTGCAAAGCTCAGCACTGATAATATGGCGGTTGCCAGATAATACTGAACCACATCGAAATATATAGCATATTTCCAAATTATAAAAACTAGGACAAACCCACCTATTATTAACAAGGCCATTCCATCATCTGATCCATTAGACGACCGGTTTCTCTCGACAACCTTAGTCACATAAATGGTTCTTGTTTGAGTAACCGTTGCTGGAGCTTGTGCCCCTGGAGACTTCGTCAAGCCTGTAAATAAAGCGGCAAAAACCACCCCCATTAAAGGGCCAAGCAATAGGCTTTGCGCCAAGGGGTTGTGTATAAACTCCAAAACTACTTCCATTTCTGAAGGTTTCTCCTAAATGGCGCTAACAGTTGTATTATGTAGCATGCTCGATATTCCACTTGAACGCGCATGCGCGTTCAACAATGTTATGCCGCACGCTCACCCCCCTCTCATCCTATTGAAACCCCTAGGTGCCTGCTCCCTTTGCCGGCATGGCCGCTTTGGGTCGAAAGCAGTCTTTTAACAATTGCTAATTAACATTAGCTCATGGATTAGCATGGTGTCCAGTCAAGATGCAGAACCGTCTTATCTGTGGAGCTCTCTGAGTGCCTCATCCAACGCCCCAAGCGCTTGCCCATGTTTCTCTTCCCCGATCTTCCTGATATTGGCAAGCTTCCACATCACCGCAGGCAACTGGTCAACGACCGCGATGGGAAATAGCGACCAGTCGGGCGCGCCCTGCTTGAACGATAGCAAGAAGCGAACATCATCGTCAGTGATGAGCTGGCCCAGCCGTTCCAGCAGCCTGGGGCGCACTTCTTCCAGCTGCGGCAGAGGGATGTCCGTTCTGGCCATACCCACAAATTCCTTGCGGTAGATGGCCTCCAACAGCTTCATCCTCGGATTGATGACCTCGTTCAGCGGCCTGGGGTGACCAAGCAGGTAGACCAGAAAGCCTTCGAAGACACTGCGATCCAGGCCGCCTTGGTCCAGCAACAGCTTCACATCGAAGAGATCCCGGGGATGCTGACGATCCAGCGCGGCGCAGAGCTTGCCGCCATAGAGGTCCGGCAGCGACACAACCTGCACCGAGGCAAAACCGTACTCGTCTTCCACGGCCTCGACCACGTCAAGCCGCTGAGGCGGATGCACGGTGCCGCGCAGCACCGGCGAGACTTCGACCTTCACCTGGCTGCGGCCCCGGCGCACCAGAATTCTCAGCTCATCGCGGCGGTTATCCTGGAGCTCGGCCTTTACCCCGGGCAGTTGGGCACTGATGGCCTGTGCCAGCCGCTGCAGCGCCTGGCGGCATCGGTGCAGGGCTTCATCACGAGGCTCCAGCGGCAGGTAGGCGAGGTCGATGTCGACGGACAGCCGTGGAAAGGACTGAACGAATAGGTTGATGGCCGTGCCACCCTTGAGGGCAAAGCACGGCTCGTCGTTCAGAAAGGGCAGCAGTGCCACCAGCAGACGCACCTGCTCGTGATAGCGGGCCTCAATGCTCATCCGTGAACGCCTCCGGGACCGTGACCTGATATTCCTTGTCCAATCGCCCTCCCTTGCAGAGCTGCCGCTTGCCCTTGCCCAGGTCGAGGCTGTGGGTCTCCAGCCGATGGTACCAGGCGTGACCGGCATGGCGAGCCAGCACCAGAAAGGCACGCTTCGTCTTCACCGAACGGCACCCTGCCAGCAGCGCCTGCAGCCGGCGCGGGCGCAGCGTATTGAGACCAGTGAAGGTATCCACCAGCTCGCTGCTGAACAGCAGGTCATTGGGCGTGATGGCGATCCATTCGAGGATAGCGCGCTCCGGCGTCGCTATCCGCAGGGCAAACCCCACCCCAGACGGGTTGTAGTCCGTGAGACTGCCGGGGAGATCCACCGGCAGCCCCTTGTCCTGATACAAATCGATCGCTCCGGCCCAATCGGCCTGATTCAGCCACAGCGGTAGCTGTGATCGGCGCTCCGCCCCATACAGGTGAATGGTGTCATGCCCCATTGGCAGATAATGGGCAAAGCCCTGCAGGGCCAGCGCGGTCTGGCCGCCCGGCCAGAACGGCGGCGCCTCGGGATCATGGAGCGCCTGCAGCGCAAACACTCCGCTCTCCCAGGTCAGCGGGTCGCCTGCACGGCAGTAAGCGCCCCGACCGAGACGCCTCAACCAGCCGGCATCCGTAAGCTTGGCAGCATGATTGGCACTGATGCCATGGGCCTCCAGCCACGCCGAGGTAATCACGGCGCCATGGGGGATCTGCTGCCACAGCTGGTTTACTTTCGTCACTGTAAATTGCCTATACGACCTATTCGGGCGTAGTCTTTAAACCAATATGGTTTAACTTCAACACCCCAAGTGGAAGTTTAAGCCAATTACAGCGACATTTCTAAACCTATTCCTATCCCGCGGACCCGATGCCCCTGGCTTCATCCAGCCGCTGGGCAATGTGCAGCACCGCCTCGAGCTCCGAGCATCTTTGCTCGCGCATCACCCGCATCCGCTCTGCCTTCTCCTCGCCCTCGGTGCCGGCCAGGGCCAGGTAGAGGCTGGGCGGTACCACCCGAAACAGCGCTTCCAGGCGCCCTGAGAGCACCACTCCCTCGGTGTACTTCTTCGAGACCTTAGTGGCAGAGGCCATCAGCTTGCGCTGGGTGGCGGTGAGCTCCTTGAAGCGGCTGACCTGCTCGATCTCGTCCGGGGGCATGTAGAGGCAGAGCCAGAACTCGATCATGTTGAGCAGCTTGCGGGCCGCGTCCGGGAAGTCCTCGAGGTTCTGAGTGGCCATCCAGATCCAGTGGGAGAGCTTGCGGCCCATCTTGCCCACCTTGACCAGGTAGGGGCTCAGCAGCGGATTGACGGTGAGCAGGTGGCACTCGTCGATGACCTGCACGATGGGTCGCCCGCTGTACTGGTCGCGCTCGGCCAGGTTGGTGATCATGTTGGTCACGCTGATCACCGCCAGGGCGAGCTGAGCCTCATAGCCCTCCCGGGCGAAGTGGGCTAGGTCGATGATGGTCACGTCGCACTCGGGCCAGGCGGTGCCGGGGCGGTTGAACACCTCGCCGTCGAAGCCG
>PWQG01000061.1 GCA_003556835.1 Gammaproteobacteria bacterium | reverse complement strand
TGGTCAGTCACCCCCTGGACGCCGTATTCCGTGATCGTTCAACGCTGCATCGCGAGCGCGCCCTGACTTTCGCCCAGACCAAGGCGGCCTGTAGTGAATTGTTGTCCTGGTTGGCGCATGCCGGGGAAGAATCGGAAAGCATGGCCGAAACGGCTTTTAAGGCTGCCGAGCGGGAATTGTTTGGCAAGGATGTGAAATCGGGATTGCGCCTGATGCCGCGCAGTTCCCTGTCCCTGCAGGCCCTGGATGATGCGACCAACGATCTGGCCCGCTTGCGACCACTGCTCAAGCCACGCCTGCTCAAGGCCTGCGCGGCCAGCATCGCCGCTGACGGTAATGCCTCCCTGGTCGAGCGGGAGCTGTTCCGCGCAATTGCTGAGATCATCGATTGCCCCATGCCACCGTTGCTGGATGAGAGCGGCCATGATGGAGCCGGACGGCAATGAACGGGGAAGGGTCGCAGGAGCCACGGCCGGAGAAAACGCCGCAGCGGGCGCCGAACCCCTTTGACGGCCACACCTTTATCTGGCTGGCCCTGGCCTTCTTTCTGTATTACGTGATTGCCACTGTGTCCCAGCCTTCGCGAGAGTCGCTCAGTTACTCCGAATTCAAACAGGAGCTGATCACGAACAATGTCGAGGCGGTGACTTTCCGTGGCGACCAGATCCTTGGTAGTTTCCGTAATCCGATGGATCGCCTGCCACGGTTCTCCACTGTTCAGCCTGGCGTCGATGATGATCAACTCCTGCCATTGCTGGAACAGAACAATGTGACCATCAGTGCGGAGTCCTCCCAGGATCCGCCGTGGATGCGGCTGTTGTTTGCGGTATTGCCCTGGTTACTCCTGATCGTGTTCTTCCTCTATTTCAGTCGACTTATGCAGCGTCGCATGGGCGGTAGTAGCAAGGATGGCATGTTCGGTTTCGCACGATCCGGCGCCCGCCTGTTCGAGATCGATGCCGAAGGGATCGGTTTTGACGAGGTGGCCGGTGTGGATTCCGCCAAACAGGATCTGCGGGAGATCATTGACTTTCTCAAGGAGCCGGACCGATTTCGCAAATTGGGCGCAAAAATGCCCAAAGGGGTGCTTATGATGGGTCCGCCCGGCACCGGCAAGACCCTGCTGGCCCGGGCTACCGCGCATGAGGCGGGGGTTCCCTTCTTCAGTATCAGTGGTTCCGAGTTCATCGAGATGTATGTGGGCGTGGGGGCGTCGCGAGTGCGCGACATGTTCCGTGAGGCCCGCAAACGCGCACCGGCCCTGATCTTCATTGACGAGATCGACTCGGTAGGGCGGGTGCGTGGCACCGGAATGGGTGGTGGTAATGATGAGCGCGAACAGACCCTGAACCAGGTGCTGGCGGAAATGGACGGCTTTTCGGCCGAGGAGGCCGTGGTGGTGCTGGCCGCGACCAACCGTCCTGATGTACTGGACCCGGCCTTGTTGCGACCTGGGCGTTTCGATCGCAAGGTGACCCTGGAATTGCCGCAGCAGTCGGCACGACTTGCGATTCTGGAGGTGCATGTGCGCAAAGTACCTCTCGCCGGGGATGTCAGGCTGGATGAAGTGGCTGCCATGACCGTGGGCTTCTCGGGGGCGGACCTGGCCAACCTGGTCAACGAAGCGGCTTTGCTGGCCGCCCGTGGGCAGGCCGAAGCGGTGAGCCGCGATGACTTCAACAAGGCGCATGATCGCGTGGTGATGGGGAGCGAGCGCAAGGATCTTCTCAATCCGGCCGAGCGCTTGCGGACAGCTATCCATGAAAGTGGCCACGCGCTGACGGCTCTGCGGCTCGAAGAGGCCGACCCGGTGCGTCAGGTCACCATCATCCCGCGTGGCCGGGCTCTGGGTGTGACCGAGCAGTTGCCGACCGAAGATCGGCACAACTATTCAGAAGACTATCTGCGGGCCCGTTTGGCGGTGCTGTTGGGGGGGCGTTGCGCGGAAAGACTGGTGCTGGGCAATGTCAGTACCGGGGCGGCCAATGATCTTGAGCAGGTCACACGAATGGCGCGCATGATGGTGGCCCAGTGGGGCATGAGTGACAAGATTGGACCGGTGCACTTCCATATAGGCAGTGAACATCCCTTTCTGGGTTATGAATTGACTCAGGAGAGGGACTTCAGTGAATCCACTGCGCGGACCATTGATGCTGAGGTGAGGCGCCTGGTAACCGAGGCGGAGGCGCTTTGTAGTCGCACCCTTGAAGAAAGCCGCAAGGACCTCGACCGTCTGGTAGAAGCACTGCTGGAGCATGAAACCCTGGACCGTGAGACCATTGATGCGGTATTGGCCGCTTGACGTGATCACGGTGGCTGCTTATCGTGATCCTTCCCACTTGTGTTTTCGGAGTCGGCCATGAAACGTGCCTTGTTGTCCACAGTCTGTTTGACGCTACTGACACCGCTTGCGGCTGACGAATGGTCGATGCCGCGCACACCGGCCGGGCATCCGGACCTGCAGGGTTACTGGACCAATGTCACGCAGACGCCACTGGAGCGTCCCGAGCGTTTCGGTGACCGCCGGGCCATGAGTGAAGAGGAGGCACGGGAACTGGAGGCACGTGCCCGCGCCGCCGAGGAACGGGGTAATGCACCCAGTGATCCCGGTCGTGGAGCACCCACCGATGGCAATACGGCAGCTGCCTACAACCTGTTCTGGCTTGATCGTGGACTCGATGTGGCCTATATCGACGGTGAGTACCGCACATCGATGATCATTGAGCCCGCGGATGGGCGGATCCCCTATGTGGATGACCCGCCGCCGAGCCTGCTGGATCAGTGGCGCAGCGAAGCGCCGATTGGTGCCGGACCGGAGGTGGCCACTATTGGTGAACGTTGCCTGCTGTTCTGGGACTTCCGAACCTCCAACTCCAGTGCCGGGCCTCCGATGATGCCCATGATCTACAATTCCAACTACCAGATCGTGCAGACAGACGATTATGTGATGATCCTGGCTGAAATGATGAACGATGCGCGCATCATACGCCTGAATGGCGAGCACCAGCCACCGGAGCGGGTGAAGTGGATGGGTGATTCGGTAGGTTATTGGGACGGCGATACCCTCGTGGTGGAAACACGTAACTTGCATCCACAGCAGTCACACTACGGATCAAGTCCGCAGCTGCAGGTCACCGAGCGTTTCACCCTGGTGGCCGACGGTCGCATTGTATATCGCTACACCATGGACGACCCGGCTGTCTTTGCTGAGCCCTGGACCGCCGAGCTGCCCATGCGTGCCCTGGCAGAAGGCGAGCGGATCTATGAGTACGCCTGCCACGAGGGCAATTATGCCTTGCCGGGCATACTGGCCGGTGCGCGCCGGCAGGAAAGTGACGCCCAATAGTAGCGGCTGAATGATATGACGGCAGCGGCGAGTCAGGAACAGAGCGCGGTGGGGGATGACGTGGGACGTCACCTGCAGGGTGGCCTCAAGTAATGCCGCCCAGGCGGTGGATCTCACCGCCCTGGCGAGTGAATTGCAGAGTCTGAGTGCCGATCTGGACCGGCAGGTGAAACGGTTCTCGGCAGGCCGGGGGGCCTGACGGAACCGTTAACCACTTGAGCCTCAGTCGACCGGTTCCAGTCGGACGATGGGAGTCAGATCCCCGCCTCGGTCATCTACTGCAATATAGATGTAACCATCCGGTCCCTGGCGCACGTCGCGGATTCTCAGCTGGCCACGCAGCAGCATTTCCTCGTTGCTGACCTGGTCACCGGAAACACTCACCCGTGACAGCATCTGGTGACTGCCGGACAGGCCACCATTGAAAATACTGCCGCGCCACATTGGAAACTGATCA
>PWQG01000134.1 GCA_003556835.1 Gammaproteobacteria bacterium | reverse complement strand
GATCCAGTCACCGCTGAGTGTCGGTTTGTTTGCCGGCAAATGGTGTTCCTACACCGCCGCACCCGACCTGCCCCATGATCAACGCGAGGAAGACGGCGGCGCACTGGTCTTTGAAAGCGCCCCTCTGACCAGCAATGTCGAGATACTCGGTGCGCCCGCCCTGGAGCTGGAGCTCGCCAGTAGTGAACCGGTCGCCATGATTGCTGTCCGCCTTTCCGATACTGCGCCGGATGGCAAAGCCTCTCGTGTCACCTATGGCTTATTCAATCTCAATCACCGCAAGGGGGATCGTACTCCGGAGGCGCTGACGCCTGGAGAGTTTTTCCGTGTCCGGGTGCCCATGAACAACGTGGCTCAGGTTTTTCCCAAGGGGCATCGTCTGCGTGTGAGTGTGTCCACTTCCTACTGGCCATTGGCCTGGCCATCTCCTGAGCCTGTACGATTGACCATTCGCGCGACCAGTTCCTGGCTGTTGCTGCCGGTGCGCCCGCACAGTAGTGGCGACGCCGAAATCCGCTTTCAACCTCCTGCTGGCGCGCCGCCACTGGCAATCACCCAATTGGAACCAGCGCACCACAACTGGCTGGTTCACCGTGATCTCGCAGAAGACCTCTCGACGCTGGAAGTCATCAATGATCGGGGAAGATTCCGTATTGAGGAAATCGATATGGTGATCGAACACAGTTCGCGTGAATGGTATACCTATAACGATGATGACTTCACGTCACCCAGAGGTGAAACCGAAACGCTACGTAGCTTTCAGCGTGGCAGTTGGTCAGTGCGCAGCCGGACACGCACGATTCTGACCTCGGACCAGAACAGCTTCTTCATCCAGGCGGAACTGGATGCCTGGGAAGGAGAAAAGCGGGTGTTCTGTCGAAATTGGGATCTGAAAATTCCAAGAGACTTTCTGTAGAACAACTCCTGGTAGACACGCTCAGGGTGTTTGCTCCATATGCTTTGGACTCTGATTGCCTGTTCGGGCCCTGGCAGTACAATTGGTCCACTCCTTCTTGCCGTTGGGGTGGATTCCCTGGAAGCTACGGGACTATGCGTCCCTCGGTGAGATATGCACAGACAAACTGCATTTGGCCGCCGGCGTGCCGGTATACTGCTTCACCCCACATCCCTGCCCGGGCCGGGAGACAATGGCACGCTGGGCGCTAGGGCCATACAGTTCCTGGATTTTCTCTCGGCTGCCGGCATCTCGGTATGGCAGACTCTGCCGCTGCTACCGGTCAATCATACACTGTCACCGTATCAGGCGTTTTCCCTGTTTGCGGGCGACGTCCGCCTGATTGATGCCGGCGAGGTGATTGATACATTCGAGCTTCCGGATCATGAGGAAGGACCTGCCTCCGCTGGTCTGATTCGTGCCGCCATGGATTGCCTCAGGACGGAGGCAAACACTTCCCTCTGCCACGCTTTCCAGGCCTTCTGTCAGCAGCAGCAGTACTGGTTGCATCCCTGGTGCCAGTTCCATGCCCTGCGAGGGCGCTTTGTGAATGCCCGATGGACTGCCTGGCCAGTCGCTTTCCGGCGATTCGAACCAGACCCGGTATTACCGCTCGATCCGGATCTGACCGCGGTCATGAACGAGGAGGCTTTTCGTCAGTTTCTGTTCCATCAGCAATGGTTGCGCCTCAAGAATGAAGCCAATGCTCGCGGTATTGCTTTGTTCGGGGATCTACCCTTTTATCCGTCAGCCGATAGTGCTGATGTCTGGCAGCATCAGCAACTATTCGAGCTGGATGAAAAAGGAGATCCTGCCCGTATTGCAGGTGTGCCACCCGATGCTTTCAGCACTACAGGGCAGAGCTGGGGGGCGCCGGTTTATCGTTGGAACGAGCACAAGGCTGAGGGGTTTGATTGGTGGTTGCGCCGATTGACATCGCAACTGGGACTGTTCGGTATCCTGCGTATTGATCATTTCATCGGTTTGCAGGCCTGTTGGTCACATCCCCCGGAGGTGGCGCCAGTCTCCGGAGCGTGGAGTCCGGTTCCGGGTGACGAATTGTTGACTACTTTGTTTAGCCGTCTGGGCCCATTAGCGCTGGTGGCAGAAGATCTGGGACATGTGACACTGGAACTGCGGGCATTGCAGGAGAAGTTTTCTCTTCCTGGAATGCGGGTCCTGCAATTCGGATTTGATGGTCTGCCCGATAACCTTCACCACCCCGATCGACACGAACCCAATTGTGTGGCCTACACGGGTACGCACGACAACAATACCATTCTCGGCTGGTGGCATGCCCTTTCACAGGAAGAGAAGATCCGTGTTGAGGAAGCACTTGTTGATGATGCAGGCCCGGTTGACGAGGCGCTGCACTGGCGAATCAACAGGCTCTGTCTGGATTCGCCAGCGCTGCTGGCGGTGCTGCCCATGCAGGATATTCTGGGCCTGGGTAGTGAAGCACGAATGAATCGTCCCGGCACGGAAGAAGGGAACTGGTCCTGGCGTTTGCAAGGGGGTGAGTGTAATACCCGGCTGGCCAGTCAGCTACGAGAGTTGGTGGAAGCCAGTGATCGCGGTCCCGACACTGCAATAATCCACTAGAGCCAGAGCATTCGTCCGGTCTCGTAGGGATGGCTGAGCAGCTCATGAAAGGGGTAGATTCGGCACCGCACCTCGTACAAACCGCTTTCCGGTACCAGGGCCTCCAGCCGGTAGCGGCAGAGTCCCTGCCCGGGTTCCGTGCTTTGCAGTTGCGGTCGATGGATTACCGGCTCTTGTTCGTGTCCGCTGTTTTCTGCGCGCAGAAAGCATTCGACCACGATGTCATCCGGAGTCAATGCGCCGAGCTTGATATCAATCGTACACAAAAGACTCTGGCCGGTAACGAGGTGCTCCGGTGGTGGTTGATACCAGGACAGGGATACCTCAGGCCAATGTTCCTGGAGTTTTTTCTTCCATTCAGCCAGTTGTACAGCGCCGCTGCCTTTTTCTTTCCGCAATCGTTCCCCATGCGCTGCAGCGGGTTCATACAGCTTGCGGGAGTAGTCCGTTACCATCCGTTCGGCATTGAAGCGGGGAAGCACGGTAAACATGGAACGCTTCGAACGAGCCACCCATTCCGGTGAATACCCACCGGGGCCGCAGTGAAAGTAAGCGGGTATGATTTCATGTTCCAGCAGATCGAGCAGTTCTTCGGCTTCCTTCTGATCGCGATCTTCCGGAGCGAGATCGAGACCGCAGGGCGCAATCGCCCAACCGTTTCGGCCGTCGTATCCCTCCGCCCACCAGCCATCCAGCATACTCAGATTGATCACTCCATTGATGGCTGCTTTCTGGCCCGAAGTGCCGCTGGCTTCCATCGGGTACTCGGGTGTATTCAGCCAGAGATCCACCCCGGTAACCAGTTTCCGGGCCAGGGCCATTCCGTATCCTTCGATCAGGAAGATACGATCCATAAATGGTGGTCGAGAGGCGAATTCATGGATACGTCGGATCAGGGATTGGCCGGGAACGTCCTGCGGATGCGCTTTGCCGGCAAATAATATGATCACGGGGTGTGCCGTATCATTCAGCAGTTTTGCCAGTCGCTCCATGTCATTAAAGATCAGCAGTGCCCTTTTATAGCCGGCAAACCGTCGCGCGAAACCGATAATCAGGGGGCGGATGTTTTCAGCGGAGAAAACCGCCTGCATGGCCTTGATGCGTGCCCTGGTGTAGTGGTTCCGGGTGTATTGCAGCGTAAGTGTCTCTCCGAGCTCCACCAGCATGTCGCTTTTCAGGCCGCGGGTCAGATTCCAGAAACGGTGGTCGGGAATGCCACAGATGGTTCGCTCCCAGAAGTCCGGGTCGGTC
>PWQG01000325.1 GCA_003556835.1 Gammaproteobacteria bacterium | reverse complement strand
TCTGCGGGCCGCCACTCACGGCTGCTCCGTCAAGACGTAGAGAGAGGGAAAGGGGGGCGACCACAAGGTCATTGAGACTGCCACTGACTTCGGATTCCAGGTTGATGCTTTGCAGCACATCGGCCAGATCGGCCTGATCAATGGCTCGCAGCACGGCTGCCAGCTGATCACCCTGTACCTGTAGCCGGCCGTTCACCGAGCCGTTGTTTTCGATGTCACTGGCGGTGAGCTGAGCGTCGATCCGCAGTCCCAGGGCTTCGGCATGCAGCAGCGGCAGGTTGATGTTTCCCTGCGCCAGGTCCACGTCGAACTCGCTTTCGAGCAGGAAGTTGCGTTGCTGCAGGCTGCCCAGTTGTTGCCCATACAGGGCCAGGGGTGAGTCGGCGCCCTGGAAGCGACCGGCAACCTGCAACAGAAGCGGCAGGTCGGGGCCGTTGGCGTTGAGTTGTCCCCGGAATTGCGGCGCGTCGGTATCAATGGCGGTGGCTTGTATGGTGGCGTCGAAGCTTGTGCCCATCAGGTTGCCTTCCATGGCAGGCACATTCGCAGTGCCAGCCTCCATGTCCGCCTGGAATGCCGTGTTGATCCGGAAGCTGTTGTCGGGCAATTGCTCGAGTTCGCGTCCCAGGTCGGCAATCTGTGATTCCGGGCCTTCAATGACCAGACCGGCCAGTTGTACCAGTATGGGCAGGTCCGGGCCTTCTGCATCCAGAGTGCCTTCGACCCTGGGTGTGCCGTTGTCGATGCCGCTGGCTTCCAGGTTGCCTTCGATGCGGTTGCCCACCAGTTGTGCTTCCAGTGCGGGTACTGTGACAAAGCCGGCGGCCAGGTCCGCCTCGAAGGCCGTGTTGACGCGGAAGCTGCTGTCCGGCAGGCGTTCCATCTCGCGGCCCATGGCGGCCAGTGGGGAATCACGCCCCTCCAGGATCTGGCCAATCAGCTGCACCAGGGCGGGCAGGTCCGGGCCTTCGGCGTTGAGGGCTCCATTGACCAGCGGTTCGTCATGGGCCAGGCCCGATGCGGTCAGGCGACCATCGATGCTGGCGCCAAGCAGCTGTGCATCAAGGCGGCTCAGGTCCACGTCGCCATCGGCGGGACTGATGGTGATATGGGTGCTCAGGTCGAAGCCCGGACTGTCTAGACTGGCGATAAGCTGCGCCATGTCTTCCATTTCTGCGATGCGGAACAACAGGCCCATGTCTTCGCCGCTGAGCGAAAGGTCGGTCTCAAACTGCGAGCGATTGCTCTGGATGTGTCGGCCTTCGATGCTGGCGATCAGGGACAGACCAGGGCCCTGCAGATCCAGCTCGGGAATATTGAGTGTGTCGGCTTCCAGGTCGACATGAATGGCCGTTGTCAGTCGCAGGTCCGCGCTGCCATCCGGCACATTGGGGCCGGACAGGGTCATGTCCAGGGTCAGGGGAGTGATGTCATAGCGCTGACCGTCGTCATCATAGGCAATGATGCCTTCCAGACGGGTCTGGGCGCGCAGTTCGGGTTGGCTTGAGAGTGCATCCAGTGACAGCTCAAGGGCAATCGGTTCGCCATAGACCAGTTCGCCAGTGCTGGCCATGAAGTCACGGATTTCAAAGCGCTGTCCGCTCTGCCGGTCATCGAATGTCACGCGGCCGTTGCGGATGTCCACGCCGCCCAGCACAACATCGCCCAGCGGCAGGCCATCGCGCTCAGGCTGCGGCTCGGTTGTCGGATCCGGTTCGCCGGCCAGGGATTCCCAGTTGCCGCGTCCCTGTTCATTTACGATGAGATTGATGTCAGCCCCGTGGACCCGCACGGTGTCGATCTCATAGCGCCCCCGCAGTGCCGGCATCAACAGGACCCGGAACTGGGCGCTTTCCAGCCGCAGCAGGTGTTCTTCACCGTAGCCCGGTGGGTTCTCCAGAGTGACATCTTCAATACTGACGCCCAGCCACGGATAGAAGGTCAATCCGATGTCGCCGTCCAGATGCAGCACCAGGCCGGTCTGCTCATGCACCATGTTGGCAATGCGTTGCTTGTGATTGTTGGGGTCCATGTTAACGAGGTATATGAGGCCGCCAGCGACCACAACGACAACAAGCACAATAATGGTGAGCAGGGTCTTGATCAGTATGCGCATGGTTTCCCTACCTCTCGGGGACAACGGGTTATGGGGCGTGACCGGGCACGCAGAACACTGGCTCCAGTATACCCCGGAGCCAGCATGATAATGTCAAATTTCGTCCAGATTGCCGCGTAGCCTGCGGAACTGTCAACTGACGGGGAGATCCCTGCGCAACAGTTCACCTTTTGCTGATCCAGCCTGATCCCCGAGTCCAAGTCGTCTGGCCTGCATATGGCTCAGTCTGCGTTCGCCCGGCTCGAACACGCGTAATTCTCCCTGCCCGTTAGCGAGATAGACGGGCAGTCCAATGGTTTCCGCGAGTCGGGTGTCGGTCGAAGAGAAGTAGCGACGGCTCCAGTGTGCGGAGCCGTGGGTGTGCCAGATGGCAACCATCTTGCTGCCCTGGGGCAGGCGAAAACGGACGGTGATACGGTCTCTGTGGGGATCACCGGAGCCGATGGTATATCCGAAGCGCGATTCGCCGTTGATGTTCTGCTGGAAGATCGCTCCCATGAATTCCCGGTCCTCACGTATGGACTGCGGATTGTAGTGTCGGCTGGCACCCAGTACTGCATCGTTGATCGAGTTGAAAGTCGCAGGGTGTCGTGTTTCTGCAGTGGCTTCTTGTGCTGCTGCGTTTGTCGCGACAAGTAAAGTCAGGGCAAGCAACGCAATGAAATGTCTGTCTGGCATGATGTGATCCTCCGTTTGCCGGTAGAATCACGCGCAGTGACACACCAGGCCTGCGCAAAACCGTAAACTTCCTCCTGTAGCCTTCGGGATGCTTCGGAAAATCTTCCGGGCCTGCCGGGAGGCCTAACTGTTGTGTTTTCTGGCTAAAAACTGGTCCCCATTGCCATCGCGCGACCGGGCTGAATGCCAGAACGCCCTGTTTCCACGGGGTTCAGCTTATGGCACGATAGCTGCATCGCAGCTCCAATATGAAGTAGAGCCAAGCCTGGATTGATAAGTGGCCATTCTGGTGGTCCAGGAAGTCGATGGAATCGTTGCCATGAATAACCAAGAAACGGGAACTCTATACAGTGGGGAAGGCTATGTGCTGGGGGGCTGGCAGGTCTGGCCTGACTACGGCGTCCTCATCAATGATGGACATGAGGTTCATGTGGAGCCGAAAGTGATGGCGGTTCTGTTGTGTCTGATTCGGGCCGAGGGCCGTGTGGTCAGCCGCGAGGCTTTGCTGGAATCAGTGTGGGCGGATGTGGTGGTCAATGAAGAGGTGCTGACACGGGCGGTCTCTGAATTGCGCACCTTGCTGGGGGATGTGGGGCGCCCCAGGCGTTATGTGGCCACGATTCCCAGGAAAGGGTATCGCCTGCTGGTGAAGGCGCCACCTGTGGAGAAGGTGCGCCAGCTTGGGGCAGGAGACAGCAATGGCTCATCAGTACGTTTCAGTTTGCCACTGCCCGCTGGCTGCAGGATGGTCGGACGCATGGTGCACCGGACTGTGGCAGTGACCGGTTACATCATGGTGGCATTATTGTTGCTGGCCCTATTGAATCCCGCGGACAAGGAGGCTGATTACCAGTCTGAACCTATGGCGGATACCGGCCGCACGACCCTGTTGCATGTCGAGTTGATTCAGCCGGCATTGCTGGTGGGTTGGTTGCGCCAGGCACTGGCATACTGACCGCTTGCGACGACAACGACAAGCAGGACGATGACGGCGAGCAGGGTCTTGATCAGTATGCCCATGGTTTTTTGTCC
>PWQG01000201.1 GCA_003556835.1 Gammaproteobacteria bacterium | reverse complement strand
GACAGCACCCATTCGCATATTGCCTGGATGCGCAACATCGAGGAGAAGTTCGGGGTCAGAATCCCCTTCCCGATCATTGACGACCTGAAAATGGATGTCGCCAGAGCTTACGGCATGATCCATGAAGGAGCCTCGGATACCTCGGCGGTACGGGCCACCTTCCTCATTGATCCGGAAGGTGTTCTGCGCGCCATGGTCTACTACCCGATGAGCAATGGCCGCTCGATTCCCGAGTTCCTGCGATTGCTCAAGGCCCTGCAGACCAGCGATCAGCACGGCGTTGCCACGCCGGAAGGCTGGCAGCCGGGCGACAAGGTGATTGTGCCTCCGGCCAAGACCTACGAGGAAGCGCGAAAGCGCATGGACTCGGCCGAATACGAGTGCACTGACTTCTACTTCTGCAAGAAAGCCCTGTAAGGAAGGTATGGGGAGGCGCCATCACGCTCAGCTCCGATGGCCCTCCCCTTTTTTACGGAATAATCCCGGTGGAGGCGGTACCCGATGATGTTCGATGTTGATCCTTTCCTGTTGGCCCGGGCGCAATTCGCCGCCAACATCAGTTTTCATATCCTCTTCCCGGCCATCACCATGGGGCTCGCCTGGATACTGTTGTTCTTCCGCATCCGTTATATACAGACCGGGGATCGTAACTGGGAGCATGCCTATCACTTCTGGGTCAAAGTATTCGCCCTTTCCTTTGCCATCGGAGTTGTCTCCGGCATCACCATGAGCTTCCAGTTCGGCACCAACTGGCCCGGATTCATGGAACGTGCGGGCAATATTGCTGGCCCACTACTGGGCTACGAAGTGCTGACCGCTTTTTTCCTGGAAGCGACATTTCTCGGCGTCATGCTGTTTGGAAAGAACCGCGTCTCCAATCGTGTGCATCTGCTGTCCTGCGCATTGGTGGCAGTTGGCACATCACTTTCCGCCTTCTGGATTCTCAGCCTGAATTCATGGATGCAGACGCCAGCCGGTTACATCCTCGAGGATGGTGTATTCCAGGTCGACAGCTGGCTCGCGATCATTTTCAACCCCTCCTTTCCCTACCGCCTGGCACACATGATGCTCGCCACCATGTTGACAGCCGCCTTTCTTGTGATGGGCATCAGCGCGTGGCGGATGAAACGCAATGTGGACGGTCCCGCCACGGCCATGGTATTCCGCGCCATGGTGGTGTTGGCCATGATCGCGGCGCCCCTGCAAGTTTTTGTGGGTGACCTGCACGGCCTCAACACACTGAAACACCAACCCGCCAAGATTGCCGCCATCGAAGGCGTATGGGAAACACATAGCGGCGTGGCTTTCACTCTCTTCGGACTGCCGGATGAAGCAACCCGTAGCACCCGCTTTGCACTGGAAATCCCCTACGCAGCGAGCCTGGTTCTGACCCATGAACTGCACGGGGAGGTCCAGGGGCTGAACGAATTCGAAGGCGAGCACCCGCCGGTTGCACCTGTTTTCTGGTCATTCCGGATCATGGTGGCCGTAGGGCTTCTGATGATCCTGGTGGCCTGGTGGGCCGGCTGGGAACTGTTTCGACGCAAACAATACCCCAGCGCACGACTCCTGCGGGCCGCCTCGTGGATGACCTTCTCGGGATGGGTCGCGGTGCTGGCCGGCTGGTATGTCACGGAAATCGGCCGACAGCCCTGGATCGTTCATGGCCTGTTGACCACCGAAGAGGTGGTCGCCGATCACAGCGCTGGGGTCATGTTGAGCACGTTCACGGGCTACATGACCCTTTATATCCTTGTACTGATTGCCTATATCACCACGCTGCGCCATATGGCCAGCAAACCGGCAGCCTCCCTGATGGCACGTAATGCCGCAAGAGACGTGCAAGAACCCCTGACCGCGAGAGGATGACAAGATGGAATTATGGCTACCCCTGTTTTTCGCTGGCGCCATGGGCCTGGCCCTTCTGGTCTACGTGATCCTGGATGGCTACGACCTGGGCATCGGCTTATTGCTGCCATTTGCCCGGGACGAGGAGAAAGATCTCATGATCGCTTCGATTGGCCCTTTCTGGGATGCCAATGAAACCTGGATCGTGTTGGGCATTGGTATCCTGTTGATTGCCTTCCCCCAGGCGCATGGAGAAATCCTCACAGCCATGTACATCCCCGTGACGATCATGCTGATGGGCCTGATCCTACGAGGCATTGCCTTCGACTTCCGCTCCAAGGCGGTCGATCACAGGAAGCGGATGTGGAACCGGATCTTTGCGATCGGCTCACTGGTCACAGCGACTTCCCAGGGCTGGATGCTGGGCACCTATATCACCGGCCTGGAGCAGAGCCTGGTCGGAGTCCTGTTCTCGGTGCTGATCGCCATCACCCTGCCCGCCCTGTACATCCTGCTCGGCTCGGCCTGGCTGTTGATCAAGACCGATGGGGAACTGTTCGACAAGGCGCTGGGCTGGGCCCGAAAGGCCATATTGCCCATGGGGTTCGCGCTGCTGCTGGTCTCCATTGCCACGCCGCTGGTCAGCGCCAGCATTGCCGCCAAGTGGTTCAGCTTCCCGGAGGGCCTCAGACTGCTGCCGATCCCCCTGCTCAGCACCGTGGTCTACGTTTCGCTGCTGTGGTTGCTGGTGGATCAGAAAATGTTGCGCCAGCGACGCGAATGGCTGCTGTATGCGGGCCTGATCAGCTTGTGTGTGCTGGCCACCCTGGGCCTGGCCTACAGCATTCTGCCGGACATCATCATCGGCCGGATGACCATCTGGGAATCGGCCGCAAGCACCGCATCACTGCTGTTCACGTTCTGGGGAACAGCCATCGTACTGCCTGCCATCATCGCCTACACATTCTTTGTGTACCGAATATTCCGGGGCAAGGCGTCATCACTCACCTATGAATGAATACGGAAACAGAAAGAGGAGAGCTTTATGAATACCACGGAAACACGTTTTGATTTGGTCATTGTCGGCGCCGGCGCTGCTGGCATTTCTGTGGCTTCCAGCCTGAAGTCACGCGATCATTCACTGCGCATGGCCCTGATCGATCCGGCAAAAACCCATTACTACCAACCGGGCTTTACCATGATCGGTGGCGGCGTATTCAATACCGAACAGGTACAACGGCCAATGGCCTCGGTTATCCCAAAGGGGGTCACATGGATTCCTTCCGCCGTTTCTGCCTTCGAGCCCGAACAGGACTGCGTTGTGCTGGCAGATGGCAAATCCATCCGCTACACGCGCCTGATCGTCTGCCCCGGCATAAAGCTGGACTGGGATGCCATCGAAGGCCTGCCGGAGACCCTTGGACGCAACGGCGTCACCTCCAATTACCGCCCGGATCTGGCGCCCTATACCTGGGAACTGGTCCAGGGCATGCAATCGGGAAAAGCCGTCTTCACCCAGCCGCCCATGCCGATCAAGTGTGCAGGTGCGCCGCAGAAGGCCCTGTATCTCTCGGCAGACCACTGGCTCCGACAGGGCTCGCTGGACAAGATCGACATCTCTTTCTACAACGCCGGAGCGGTGCTGTTCGGTGTCAAGGAATACGTACCGGCGCTTGAGCGCTACATGGAGCGATACAAAGCGAAGCTGAAGTTCTCACACAGACTGGTCAGAGTGAACGGAGAAGACAGAAAAGCCTGGTTTGCGCGCACAGACGAGGACGGCAATGAAAACCTGGTGGAAACCGGTTTCGACATGCTGCACGTCTGTCCGCCGCAAACCGCTCCCGACTTCATACGCAACAGCCCGCTGGCTGACAGCAATGGCTGGGTGGACGTCGATCCGGCCACACTGCTTCACAGTCGTTACCCGAACATCTGGGCGCTGGGTGATGCCACCAACACCAGCAATGCCAAAACCGCTGCGGCCGT
>PWQG01000093.1 GCA_003556835.1 Gammaproteobacteria bacterium | reverse complement strand
CCGGACCCGGAAACGGGGGTTGGTGGGTGGACCGGTCAGGATTTCATCCGAGCCTTGAAGCATGGGCGTGCCCCGACGGGCAGTTTCTACTATCCGGCGTTCCCGTATCGCTCCTATGCCGGTATCAGTGACGATGAGGTCTTGGACATAGCGGCCTGGGTCATGGCACAGGAACCGGTCCGTCAAGAGACGCCCGATCCCGACGTGCCGTTCTGGCTGATGCGTTGGCAGCTTGCCGGCTGGAATCTCATGGCAGACTGGATGGAAGGTGAATATCGGGAGTTGCCGGACGACGATCCGCAGTTGGCCCGCGGGGCACACCTGGCGCGCTACCTGGGGCATTGTGGCGAGTGTCACACGCCGCGTAATGCCCTGGGGATCTCCCGACTGAATCGTGAATTCGCTGGTGGTCAACTGGAAGGCCGGTCAGTGGCCGCGATGGATGCGGAAGCGCTGTCGGGTTGGGATGAGGATGCTTTCGCGCTGTTTCTGTTTCTCGGGCTGAAACCCGATGGTGAGTTCGTCGGAGGCAAGATGGATCCGGTGATCGAACACAATACCAGTCAACTGAGCGAAGAGGATCGGGAGGCGCTGGCCGCGTTCTTCATCCGCGGACAGCGCTGAAAACGGCGGCTTGACCCGGCATTCGTCCTGCGGTTTGCCGGGTCACCTGCCTGACGACGCTCTTCAGTCCCGGTACTCATCGTGGCAGTTGCCACAGGTGGAGCCGAAAGCCCGCACACCACCGAGAATCTGCATACGATCTCCGCCTTCGGCAGTTGCTGCGAAAGTGGCGGCTGCTTCCTGCAATTCATCGGCGAGCCGGCTGAATTCGTCCATCTCGTCCCAGACGGAATCCAGTGTCCTTGTATCGACGTCAAAATCACGCGTATCGTTGCGCTCGAACAGCTCCGCAATCATTGGTGCCAGACTTTCGATCCGGCGGGCGTTTCGGGCCGCGAGTTCGGCATCGAACTCCAGGTCACCCTGGGCCATGCCACTGATGGCGCCCATGTTATAGCCCAGCAACTTGAAGACAGCCTGTCGGGTTTCGGTGGCGGCGACAGCCCGCTCCTGTGGAGTGGGTTCGTCATTCTGGGCGGACACGGTCACTGCGGTGGCGGCGGCCAGCCCCAGCACACCGCCTGCAATCAACTGCTTCATCATGGTGCATGCTCCTGATTGGTTTGGAATTTTTCTTACCAAGCACAGCATACTATGGCCAGAATCTGCTGCAAGTGCTTTTCGATTTGCCTAAAGCGTGGAATGGGCGTTTAATGAGCTGACGTGAGTAGGGGCTTGTGCCTTCGCTGGCATGTAATAAAGCTTGCGTTAAAAAAACTAGAGGAATAATAATGAAAAAAATTCTTGTCAGTGCGCCTCGTGGGCGGCTGAAAGCCGGTTTACTGGCTGCCAGTCTGTCAGCTTTTTCCGCGCCACTGGTCATTGCCCAGGATTCGGTCGAATGGCTGACACTGGGGTCCGACTACGCGCATACCCGCTATACTCCCGCCGCCCAGATCGCGGCGGAGAACTTCGAGTCGCTGGAGACGGCCTGGGTCTGGGATGGTGCCAGTTTCGAGGCCAGCAGCGGTCGCTCCACACCCAGCTACATCAATGGCACCCTCTATACCGTGGCCGGTGATCGACGCCATGTGATTGCCATTGATCCGGAAACCGGCGAAACCATCTGGTCCTACCGCGAACCGCATACCTTCCGGCATGAGTATTCCATGCGTAAGGATTACGGCAAGGGTGTGGCCTATGCCGAGGTGGATGGACGGGGCGTGATCTACATGATCAGCCCGGGTTTCTTCCTTACCGCGCTGGATGCGGTGACCGGGGCACCTCTGGAGGGTTTTGGCGAGCCGATTCCCCTGGAAGGTTTCCCGCAGAACGGTGTGGTGGATATGCAGAAGCGTATCGCCGACTACATGGGCTATGAATTCGACCCCTACTACGGCATTCCCCTCGAGGAAGGCTATATCACCTCCTCTTCACCACCGATTGTGGTCAACGGTGTGGTGGTGGTGGGTAATTCCGCCGAGCAGGGCTACAACCAGACCCGTATCGAGAACATTCCCGGGGATATCCTGGCCTTCGATAGCCGAACCGGTGAATTCAAATGGAAGTTCAATGTCATTCCCGAGGCGGGTGAGTTCGGTTCCGAGACCTGGGAGGTGGACGGTAATCCGCGTGACATCACCGGTGAGGTCTCACCCTGGGCACCGTTGTCGGCAGATCCTGAAAACAACATTGTTTATGTGACAACCAACCCGCCGACCATTGACTATTACGGTGGTTTTGCACCGGGTGACAATCTCTTTGGTACCAGCATCATTGCCTTGGATGTCGAAACCGGTGAGCGGGTCTGGCATTTTCAGTTGGTGAAACATGATGTCTGGAACTATGACACACCCACTGCACCGGTATTGCTGGATGTGACGGTGAATGGTGAAGAGATTCCGATTGTGGCGCAGGTCACCAAGCAGGCTTTTGTCTACACCTTCAACCGTCTGACCGGTGAGCCGGTGTGGCCCATCGAAGATCGACCGGTACCGCAGTCGCGAATACCGGGTGAGCACCTTGCGGCCACCCAGCCCTTCCCTACGCGCCCTGCGCCGTTCGACATGCAGGGGCTGACCCATGATGACCTGATCGATTTCACACCGGAATTGCGTCAGGCCGCCATCGAAGCCATTTCCGATTACGAGATCGGACCCCTGTTCAATCCGCCGCTGCACAACAGCAATGATCTGGGTAAGGTGGCTGCTTTGTGGTGTCCGGGTGATGGGGGTGGTGCCAATATTCCAGGGCCACCGGTGGCCGATCCGCACACGGGTGTGTTGTACGTGACTTCGCGGTCAGCCTGTTCCTCGCGCATCATCGCGCCGTCCGAGGAGCGTGATGCCATGCTGGAGCTGCCGACGGGCACCACCTTCTCGGAGTGGGCGGCACTGCGCAGCCTGCCGCCGCGCGGCCCCCAGGGTCTGCCCCTGTACAAGGCGCCCTACAGCCGCATCACGGCCATCGATATGAACACCGGCGAGCACCTGTGGATGATTCCGGTGGGGGAAACACCCGACCGTATCCGCAATCATCCGGCGCTGGAAGGCGTGGATGTGGGCGAGACGGGTACTGGTGCCCTGGCGCCGATGACGGTGACGCCGACCATGCTGATGTATGCCAGCACGGCCAGTGACGATACGCCGGTGCTGTTTGCCGTGGACAAGGCAAGCGGAGCTCAGCTGGGCAAGGTCGAAGTTCCGGCTACCAGCAACTACGGCATGATGAACTACGTCCACAACGGACGGCAGTATGTCATGCTGCAGACCGGCAGCCGCCTGACGGCGTTGGCACTGCCCTACTAAGCTGTAAGTAGAAAGAAAAAGGGGGACAGATTTATTTTCCGCGGAAAATAAATCTGTCCCCCTTTTTCTTGTAGACTAGAGCGAACACCAAAAATAGATCTGTCCCCTATTCTTATGTCGCAGCTGATTCAGCCAGAAGAACTTGCCGGGCTTCAGGGTCAGGATGATGTCCTGATCGTGGATACCCGTTTCCGTCTTGATGATCCCGATTACGGAGAACAGGCGTGGTCCGATGGGCATATCCCGGGCGCTGTATATCTGCACCTGGATCGGGATCTTTCGTCACCGGTGGTGCCGGGGAATACCGGGCGCCATCCCTTGCCGGATCCTGCGGTGCTGGAGGCGCGCCTGCGTGAAATCGGACTGCGGCTTGGGGATCTGGTGGTAGTGTACGACGATGGTCCGGGACTTTTTGCCGCCCGTCTCTGGTGGTTGCTGCGTTGGCTCGGGCACGACCGAGTGAGGGTGCTGGATGGGGGAT
>PWQG01000468.1 GCA_003556835.1 Gammaproteobacteria bacterium | reverse complement strand
GAAATCGGTGAGTTTTGTAGGAGCGATCACCACCCCACCAGCATGCTTACCGACATTTCGTGCCAGGCCTTCCAGTTTGAAGGCCATGTCCATGATTTCTTGCGCGTCTTCATCGCCCTTGATGAACTCGGGTAATTGCGGCTCCTGCTCCATCGCCTTTTTCAGGGTCATGCCCGGCTCGAAGGGAATCAGCTTGGAGAGTTTATCCGCGAGCCCATACGACTTTCCCTGGACACGCGCCACGTCACGCACAACGGCCTTGGCAGCCATCGTACCGAAGGTGATGATCTGCGAAACCGCATCCTTGCCATACAGTTCGGCCACGTGCTGGATCACCCGGTCGCGCCCGTCCATACAGAAATCAACATCAAAGTCGGGCATCGACACCCGTTCGGGGTTGAGGAAGCGCTCGAACAGCAGGTCGTAACGCATGGGATCCAGATCGGTGATCTTCAGGGCCCAGGCCACTATCGAACCGGCACCGGAACCACGACCGGGACCGACCGGAATCTCGTTATCCTTGGCCCACTGGATGAACTCCATGACAATAAGGAAATAGCCGGGAAAACCCATCTGATTGATGACATCCAGCTCGAAAGCCAGACGATCGAAGTAGGTCTTCTGCAAGGCCGCGAAGTTTTCGGCGGATTGCTCCTGCTGCATTGGCCGCATCCGTTCGCTCAACCCTTCGCGTGACACCTGCTCCAGGAATTGCTCGATGGTCAATCCCGCGGGCACCGGGTAGTTGGGCAGACAGGGCTTGTCCAGCTCCAGATCCAGGGTGCAACGTCGAGCGATATGCACGGTATTCTCAATCGCTTCGGGAATATCACTGAACAGTTGCGCCATCTCATCTGGCGACTTCAGATACTGTTGTGGGGTGTAATGCCGGGGCCGGCGCGGATCATCCAGTGTGCGGCGCTCGTGAATGCAGACCCGTACCTCATGCGCTTCGAAGTCATCTTCTTGCAGAAAACGTACATCATTGGTGGCGACCACCGGACAGGATTGTTCACTGGCCAGCAGTAGCGCCTCCTGCAGGTATTTTTCTTCGCCATTGCGTCCGCAACGCTGCAGTTCCAGGTAGAAACTGTCCGGGAACCACTGCATCCAATCCTGCAGGCTGCGACGCGCCGCCTCCCTCTCACCGTCCAGCAGGTACTGGCCCAACTCCCCGTGCATGCCACCGGAGAGGGCAATCAATCCTGTCGAGTGCTCGGCCACCCACTCGCGTTCAATCCACGGGGTTCCCGGGCGGGTTTTACCGGTATAAGCCCTGGAAATGAGTTCGGTGAGGTTGCGATAGCCTTCGGCATCACGCACCAGCAGCGTCAGCACACTGGAGCGATCCGGATTTTCCGGGTTGCGCACAAACAGGTCACAGCCGCAGATCGGCTTGACGCCGGCGGCCATGGCCGCCGTGTAGAACTTGATCAGGCCGAACATATTGGTCTGATCCGTGATTGCCACCGCCGGCATACCCTGCTCCGCCATCGCGGAGACCAGCGGCTTGATCCGGACCAATCCATCCACAATGGAGAATTCGGTATGCAGCTTGAGATGGACAAAACGGACAGGATTCATGATTCGGCGCGTATCTCCAGTATTCTGGCAACGGGTTTGTAGGAACGGCGGTGTGCGTCGCAGGGACCAAAGCGTTGCAGCGCCTCGATATGCTCCCGGGTCGGATAGCCTTTGTGACGGGCGAATCCGTAATCGGGATATTGCTCGTCCAGAGCGAGCATATCGTGGTCCCGGGTGACCTTGGCCAGAACAGAAGCGGCCGCCACCGACTGGATCCGGCCATCGCCGCCGACCACGGCTGCGGCATCAATGGACCAGTCCGGACAACGATTGCCGTCAACATACACAAAGCCGAGCTCCGCTTCCAGTGATGCAACCGCTTCGCGCATGGCAAACAGACTGGCCTGCAGGATATTCAGGCGATCAATCTCAGCTGGCGAGACACGGATCACCGCATGGGCCAGTGCCTGCTCCCGAACCCGTTCATACCAGTACGCACGTTGCCGCGCACTGAATTTCTTGGAATCACGCAGATCGGGCAGGCTACGCGAGCGGTCCAGGACCACCGCCGCGGCCACCACGTTGCCGGCCAGCGGACCACGCCCCGCTTCATCCACACCCGTCACCCGTTGATGCTTGTGTTCCGGAAGGCAGAATAAAAGGCTCACCCGCCAATCCTCCCGGCAATCAGGTCGCTGACCGCCGCGGCGGCCTGGACGTCAGCATCCTTCTGCAGCTGCACATGCAACTCGGCAAAACGGGCCATCATGCGCTGTTGCCCGTCATGGTCATCCAGCATGTCCCGGATCCGGCGTTCCAGCGTCTCCGCGCGCACCGCATCCTGCAGGTACTCCGGAACCAGTTCTTCACGGGCAAGCAGATTGGGCAATGATACCCATTGCAGCCTGACCAGTCGTTTGGCCAGTGCCCAGGTAAGCGGCGCCAGCCGATAGCAGACAATCATCGGCCGCTGCAGCAGCATGGCTTCCAGCGTGGCAGTACCCGAGGCCAGCAACACCAGTTGCGAGGCTCGCATGATTTCGTGGGAGTGGCCATCGTACAGCCGGAAACGCGCCCGGATGTTGTTGTCCGCCGGTAGCGTGGACTCGATGATCTGCTCCATCTGTTGGCGCCGTGCGCCATTGGCGCAGGGAATCAGGAACTGCAGGGCCGGGCGTTGTTGTAGACAGCCCAGGGCGGCCTGCAGGAACACCGGGGCCAGTCGATCGACCTCGTCGCGGCGACTGCCCGGCATCAGGGCCAGCACCTCACTGTCCTGCTCCAGACCAAGGGCGAACAGGGCTTGGCGTCGGTCAGCGGCGGGATCAGATGGCGGATGAATCCGGTCGGCCAATGGATGGCCCACAAAGCGCACGGGAATGCCGTGTTCTTCGTAAATTGCGGTTTCAAAGGGCAGCAGGGCCAACACCAGATTCACGGAGCGTGCCATGGTATGGATGCGTCCCTTGCCCCAGGCCCAGACACTGGGGCTGACGTAATGCACGGTGCGGATACCGCTGCGATGCAGATCGGTTTCCAAGCGCAGGTTGAATCCGGGAGAGTCGATGCCGATGAAGACATCCGGGCGTTGTTGCTGCCAGCGCCGGACCAGGCGTCGCTTGATGCCGAACAGCTCAGGCAAACGGCCCAGTGGCTCGATGAAGCCCATCACGGACAGGCGTTCCATGTCCTCCAGGCTGTGGAACCCCTCGGCCTGCATCCGGGGCCCGCCCACACCTTCGAACACGGCTTGCGGGTAGTGCTCGCGCAAGGCTCGGATCAGGCCGGCACCAAGGGCATCCCCCGAGCTTTCGCCAGCCAAAATTGCAATTCGCATAACAGCTCCTGCGCGGCCACCATCAGTCCCTTTTAGCGCAGTATGCCCCGGCTGGAGGACTCGATGGAAGCGATGAACTGCCGCAGCAATTCATTTTCCTGTGGCCAGCTGCGCAGTTCCTGTAAGGCTTCATCGAGCGTCAGACCACGCCGGTAGACTACCTTGAACGCCTGGCGTAGTTCCATCACGGCGGCCTTGTCGTGCCCCCGACGCTCCAGGCCGATGACGTTGATGCTGCGCACGGCAGCGGGATTGCCATTGACAATCAGACAGGCCGGTACATCGTGGGTGACATGTGTCATTCCGCCCACCATGGCATGAGCCCCGATGCAGAGAAACTGATTTACGCCGGCGAAACCGCCCAGCACCACCCAGTCGCCCACTTCCACATGCCCGGATACACCCGCATTGTTGGCAAATACAGTGTGGTTGCCGACAATACAGTCATGCGCCACATGTGCGTAGGCCATGAAAAGATTGTCATTGCCCACGCGGGTG
>PWQG01000423.1 GCA_003556835.1 Gammaproteobacteria bacterium | reverse complement strand
ACACCGGCAGAAAAACAGCGCCATTGAGGGTGTGCCTGCCGACAGCCGATTGCGACGCCTGATCAGCGCTGCGGGCCGGGAACAGCATCTGCTCGAGGACGGCGTCCTGATCAGCCGCCGGCTGGCCGATGAACTGCAGGTCGAGCGTGGCGGAACCCTGGCAGTGGAGTGGCTGGAAGGCCGTCGCAGCACCCGCCAGCTGGCCGTCAGTGGCGTGCTTGATGACCTGCTGGGTATATCGGTGTATATGCCGATGGCTTCACTGGAGCGCTTCACGGGGGAATCCGGACTCGTGTCGGGCGCACGGCTGGCCGTGGACCGGGAAGCCATTGATCAGGTCTACGATGGACTGAAACTCATGCCGGCAGTGGCCGGGGTTGCTTCACCGTCCAGTATGCTGGAATCCTTCGAATCCGAGCTGGCCAACACCCTGTATATCGCCATCGGCTTTCTCATCGGCTTTGCTTCAGTGATCGCCATCGGCGTGATCTACAACGGTGCCCGCATCGCCCTGTCAGAGCGTGGACGCGAATTGGCCAGCCTGCGTGTCATGGGCTTCCACCGGCGCGAAGTCAGCATCCTGCTGCTGGGCGAACAGGCCGTGATCACCCTGCTCAGCATCCCGCTGGGCTGGTTGATCGGTTATGCGCTGGCCGGCCTGATCACCAAGGTCATGCAGACCGATACCTTCCGTATCCCCTTTGTCATTGATGGCAACACCTTCTTGTGGTCGGCCTTGATCACCATTCTTGCGGCACTTGCCAGCGCACTGGCTGTGCGGCGGCGCCTGCACCGCATCGACCTCATCAGTGTATTGAAAACCAGGGAATAGTCATGTCGAATACCCGTCGGGAGCCTCATCATGAATAGACTGCTGAAATGGACACTGGGCACGCTGCTTTTGTTGGCGCTGGCCGGAGCCACGGCCCTGGCGCTGCGGCCGGCTCCAGTGAGCGTGGAAACCGCGCGCATCGAAACCGACCGCTTCACCGTGACCATTGAAGAACAGGGGCAGACACGGGCGTACCAGCCCTGGGTGGTGACCGCGCCACTGGCCGGCCGCCTGGAGCGCACGCAGTACATCGAAGGCGATCAGGTGCAGGCCGGTGATGTGCTCAACCATATTCGCGTTGCCCCGGAGAATCCGCGCAATGAAGCCGCAATACGCGCCAACCAGGCCGCTGCCCAGGCACGGGAAACCGCCTCGGCAGCAGCCCTGCGGGAGGCGGAGAGCACACTGGACCGCTACCGCAATGAAGCCCGGCGCCGCGAACAGCTGTATGAACGTGACATGATCGGCGCCGAGGAACGCGATTTCTATCGCCAGAGCGTGCACGCGGCCGAAGCCCGCGTGCACAGCGCAAGCGCCTCCCTGGACGCCGCCCGTGCCGATGCCGAAATGGCCCGGGCCCTGCTGATCGGTATCGACAGTGCACTGGACGACCGGGTGCCGGTCCTGGCGCCCACTGACGGGACCATCCACCGCGTCCACGAACGGGGCGAACGTGTACTACAGGCCGGCGAGGCGATATTCTCCATCAGTGACAATGACCGCCTGGAACTTGTCATGGACCTGTTGACCCGCGATGCGGTGCGGGTACGCAGCGGACAACGTATCCAGGTCAGCGGCTGGGGTGGGGACGGCGAACTGGAAGCCCGGGTCCGCTATATCGAACCGGAAGCCTTCACCAAGGTATCCGCATTGGGTGTCGAGGAGCAACGCGTCAACGTGATTGCCGAATTGACCGAAGCCAATGAAGACCTGGGTGCCGGCTATCGTTTCGAGGCGGCCATCATCGTCAGTGAGCGGGATTCCGTGCTCCGGGTTCCGACCAGCGCCCTGTTCCGCCAGGCGGACCAATGGCAGCTGTTCCGGGTCTCCGAGGGGCGGGCAAGCCTGACCGAGGTACAGATCGGCCAACGCAGCCGGGATCATGCCGAATTGCTGGACGGACTCAGCGCCGGGGACAGGGTGATTCTCTATCCGTCAGACCAGATCCGGGACGGGGTACGGGTATCAGCCGACTGAGTGGAGCTTGAGCAGGATCGCTGCCTGGTTTATGCTCCACGCCCGTACAATGGCTCTGAGCATTACCCGATTATCCCCAGGACCCACTCATACTCCAACGGAACCTCCATGCAAGCAAGCGAATCCGCCGGGCTGCGCCAGCGCCTGGCCGAATGGATCGAAAGCCCGCGCATCCAGAATTTCATCATTGCGGTCATCGTGCTCAATGCCATCACCCTTGGCCTGGAGACGTCGACCACCGTGACCGCCCTTGCCGGTGGCGTGCTGAGCACAATCGAAGCAGTGGTCCTGGGCATCTTCGTGATCGAGATCCTGATCAAGCTCTTTGCCTTCGGCCCCCGCTTCTTCCGCAGCAGCTGGAACGTCTTCGACTTTATGATTGTGGGCATCGCCCTGGTGCCGGCTTCCGGCCCCTTCGCCATCCTGCGGGCCCTGCGAATCCTGCGGGTCCTGCGCCTGCTGACCAAGATCGACCGCCTGCGGCACATCATCGAATCATTGCTGAAGGCCATTCCGAGTATCGGCTGGATCGTCTTCCTGCTGCTGATGGTGTTCTACATATTCGCGGTCATGGGCACCCAATTGTTTGCCGATTCGTTTCCAGAGCAGTTCGGGCATCTCGGACTGACCCTGTACTCACTGTTCCAGATCATGACGCTTGAAAGCTGGTCGCAGGGTATCGCACGCCCGGTAATGGAGATCTACCCCTTTGCCTGGCTCTACTTCATCAGTTTCATCCTGATCACCGCTTTTGTGGTGCTCAACCTGTTCATCGGTATCATCGTCAGCACCATGCAGGAGAAGCATTACGAGGAGGAAGCGGAACGTTCGGCGGCCACCGAGGAACGGGCACACCGTGAACGCGAGGAAATGCTTGAGCTTATCCGGGACATGAGTGCACGCCTGCAACGTCTGGAGGCGAGTTCGGCGCCAGCATCAGCGGAGCATAAGGGAGCGGCCGACGGAGAAAAACAGTGAGCGCAACAGGGCGCCCACCATTCCTCAGATGACGGTCGTCTGACCGACCGCCACGGGTTGCATCACTTGCGGCCGCTGTCATCGTTCTCTACCGTTTCGGTATTGGGCTCGGCGTAGGCCGGTTTGGCCGGTGACGCTGCTTTACCGCTTGGCGGGAAAGGCGACGATGTCACTGTGGCCGAAGCCTTATCACCAGCCTCCGGGCTTGAGGCTGCTGCAGGCTCGGCCACCGCACTTTTTTCTTTCGGAGCCGGAGCACTCTTCCTGGCTGCAGGCTTCTTGGCGGTAGATTTCACGGTTGTACCCGCCTTTTTCGCAGCCGCTGAACCGGCAGCCGATTTCCTGGTTGTGGCTTTCTTGCTGGCAGCCTTTTTGCTCGCTGTCTTCTTGCTTGCAGCCTTCTTGCTGGCAACTTTTCCCCCGCTGGTAGCCGCTGTCTTGCGGCTGGTGGTCTTCTTCGCGGCAGTAGATTTTGTGCCACTCTTTCGTGCCGGACCGGCACTTGTCTTGGGCACCTTGTCACGGAAATAATCCGCTGGCTTGAAGACATCCACCTCAACAGCGTCCTGGGCCGCCTGGTCCGCCTTGCGCAGCAGATCAGCTTCCCCCTTGTCGATCACATCGGCATCAAGAGCCTGGTCAATCACTGCATAAGCATAGCCCCCGGGCAGTTCCCGGCGCTTCTGCGCATCGCGGATTTTTGCCATGGCGGGCAGTGCCTCAGTGTGCAGACGGAACGCCTTCATGAGCTTGCCCATGCCCGGCTCGGCCTCGTCCACCGCCGCCATGTCATTGGTCAGGCGCCGGAACTGATCATTCAACTCCTGGACCGTGCCCGCCGCCTGTGCAATCAGTTT
>PWQG01000176.1 GCA_003556835.1 Gammaproteobacteria bacterium | reverse complement strand
TGTCGACAAGGGCCGTCTTCACCGCGTCGGCAATGACCACGTTGGTATCGATCTGCTCACGCGCCTGCATCACTTCATCGCGGCTGACCCGGGGTGTCTCCGTCTGGCGGCGGCGTTCGCGCCAGGTGTCGAGCACATTCAGTTCGGCATCGCGTTCGATATGGCGCATGGTGATCTTGAACAGAAAGCGATCCAGTTGCGGTGTCGGCAGGGGATAGGTTCCCACCAGGTCCAGTGGGTTCTGCGTGGCAATGACAAAGAACAGATCGTCCAGCGCATAGGTGTTGTTGTCGACCGTCACCTGCTTCTCGCCCATGGCTTCGAGCATGGCCGATTGCACTTTGGGAGAGGTGCGATTGATCTCATCGGCCAGTACGACATGGGCAAAGATGGGCCCGTGGCGGAAATGGAAGCTGTTGCTGCTGGTATCGAACACGCTGCCACCGGTCACGTCAGAAGGCAGCAGGTCGGGTGTGAACTGGATGCGGCGGAAAGGCACGATGGGCTCGTCGTGGGCGCTGCCGTCGTCACTGATGGCTGTGCCAAGGGCCTTGGCCAGGGTGGTTTTTCCAGAGCCCGGGAAGTCTTCCAGCAATACATGACCGTCCGCCATCAGGGCAATGAGTACCAGCTCGACCACGTCATCGCGGCCGATGACCTGGGCTTTCACTGCCGCGGCGAGTCGGTCCAGCACACTCCGGGCTTCGCCCAGCGAGGGATTTTCATCAGTCATTGCATTCATGTGAAGTCCGACTCCTGTTAGCTGTTCAAAGCTTTCCTGGTTCAGAGATTCCCTAGCGGCTGCGCAGCCATGCGAAGGGATCGATGAAGGCCACTGCACGGCGCCACAGTGGTATGGAGGATTTCAGTTCCGCGTTCAATTGTTTTTGCCATAGCCGCCACTGCTGCCGGTCACCGTTTTCCGCCTGCGGTGCCAGTGTGGTTGTGCCATGGCTTGCCGACAGCGCTGTACGGCTGCCCATGGCCAGGGCCAGATGGGCCCGGGTCATATTGTGGAATGCCGGCAACCGATCCTGACAGCGCCTGGCAAAATTCTCGCGGCTTTCACCGGGCTGGCGGACCAGGCCATGGGCGGCCAGCCGATCAAGGGCCGCCCGGTAGCTCCAGCGGTGCAGTTGGGTCTTGCTGGCCAATCTTGGCGCCTGCTGCCGCCCGATACGGATCAGCCAGGCGGCGAGCAGCAGCGCCAGCAGGGACAGGGTCAGGGTGCGTAGCAGGCCGGCCAGGGACAGCGGACTGCTGCTCTGCTGGCTCTGCAGATATTGCTCGAAGGCGGCTTCATCGCGCAGCATGTCGCCAAGCATCTGTTGCAGGCCATCCTGGGGATCAACCGACATGTCCACAAGCGTCTGGGCCGGTGTGGGGTCGACGATCACCCAGCCCAGGCCGGCCAGGTAGATTTCCGGCCAGGCATGGCCATTGACCGCCTGGATCAGCAGGGCACTGCCACCGGCGCGGTTCTGTGCCGGCACCGCATAGCCTACGCCGACCCGGGATGGAATGCCCAGGCTGCGGTACATATAAGTGGCGGCGTAGGCGAAATGTACGCAGTAACCGGTCAGGTCCCCGAACAGGAAGGAGGCAGCCGGGTCGCTGGCATAAGCGTGTTCATTTTTCAGGCTGTAGATGCCGTTCTCATCCAGCCAGGACTTCACGGCCATGGCCTTGGCATAGGGATCTTCGGCGAATTCCGGGCGCAATCCGCCGACCAGCTCCCGTGCGTGTTCACCATAGCGCGGGTCATCGGGCATGGCCAGGTATTCCTGCCACTGATCGACACTCCAATCGGGGGCGCCAGCTTCGCGGCCCATCAGGTCGGGAAAACGGAACTCTGGAACCTGGGACACCGCCTCATAGGTCTGCCGGAAACGCAGGCTGTTCGGGTTGGGCACATTGTTGAACTGTTCGGGAGTGTCCAGGCCGAAGGGACTGCGATGCGGGGTCAGCAGGCCTATGGTGGTGCGTACTTCGCGGCGCATGCCCCGGGCCGGGATTTCGTCGGGGTCCACGCTGGCATTCTGGCCGCTGAAGCCGCGCACCAGGTCCTGGTCCAGCACTGGATTGCTGGCCGTGGCCAGCATGGAACCATTGAATTCGGAATAGGCGGATTCCCGGAAGTAATAGATCCCCTCCTCGGGTTCGTAGTCATCGCGGAACAGCACGATGGCCACGGGTGCCTCACGGTCGCCGGGATCATTCTCTCCATCACGGAAGGGATTGTCATCCTGGGCGGAAGAGCCTCTGCCGGACTGTCCGGTGAGGCCCAGGTCATCGGTCAGGCTGGGGGTGGGCATGCCCAGGAATTGCACCCAGGCCAGCAGGGAGAAGCACAGCAGCGCAATGGCCGTGAAATGATAGGGCAGGCGCCGGTGGTTGTTTTCCATCATCAGCAGTGCTGAAAGGGCCAGGACGGCGACGGAACCTGCTGCCATGAGGATGGAGGAGGGATCAATGCCCCGGATCTGGGCAAAGTCACCGATGAAGTAGGGCCGGTGGATCATGCCCTGGCGGTGGGCGGCCAGGGCGATCACGAAGGCCGCCGCCACGAACAGGATCTCCAGCACCCGCCCGGCATTGTGCCGTTGCGCCAGGCTGCGCAGCACAACAGTCACGCTGGCACTGATGGTGAATCCACCGATCACCTGGGCCAGTCCGAAGCTGCCCATGGCCCCGAAGATGCCGGCCAACAGAGAGCTGGTGGTGAGCAGGCCCGCCAGGGACAGCCCCACCAGCATGCACAGCAGGGCGCCGAGGCTGATCGCCGGCAGGCGCAGATCACGCCAGGGCGGACGCGAGATCAGCACATCCACGGCCAGGCAGGCACCGACGGCACCCAGGAATGCCGCCACAGAGCCGCTGACGGTCGTCAGGGGCAGGCTCAAAACCCAGAAGGCCGAACCGATGATCAGGGCGCGCAGGCTACCCGGAAGCAGATTGGCATTGTGTTGATGCATAGTGTGTCTATGAAAGGTTGAGGTCAAAAGACACTAAACCCTTTTCAGTGTCTGGTCAAAACTCAGGCCGGTATGCCGGTCCACTACCATTGCAGAACCGGAATAATGTCGTAGTTCATTCAGCAATCCTGTCAATTGTCGCACGTCATGCCTGGAAGCCGCAGAGATTGCATCGCCAGATGACCGACGGAACAACAATTTGCGCCAGAGCGGCAGCGGCTCTTCGCGCTCGAAGCCATCCGTGGCAAGGATCACGGACAGGCTGCCGCGAAAGCGCGCTGCTGACTGTTGCAGCGCCTGCGTCCAGTTTCCTCCGGCAGCGGCAAAAACGATGCAGTGGGCGCTATCGTCGCCACTTTGTTCCAGGAATTCATCCAGTCCCCAGGGATGTGCCTTGCGGCCGATGGCGCGCGAAGCAGCAATACGTTGCAGCGCTTCCGCACGCTGTGAAGTGCCACCGCTCGTGCCATCGGCGCCAAACTGCCAGTCGTCCCCCAGGGCGCCCGACTCCAGGGCCACGCGGGCCACCGCGGCGGCGGACTCATCACCCGGTCCGGAGATCAGGTAGGCCAGTACGCGGCGACTGTGGAAAACACTTTTCTCTTCCAGTCGTACATTCAGTTCCCGGTTGCGGGCATAAATGCCCCACATGATGTTTCGCACCGGATCGCCGGGGCTGTAGGCGCGGATTTCCATCCGATCCCCTTCGGGCCGGCCGGCAGGATCGGGCAGGCCATCCTCGGCGCTGAGTGAGCGCAGTACCGGCAGGTGCCGGATCATGCCTTTGCCTGGCAGGGCGAGCAGGCTGTCAGGCCGTTGCTGACGCCAGGAAAAGCGCGCCAGACCAAGTACATCAGAAACGGTAAAGCGACGCTCGATATGCTGGACCAGGCAGCGTTGTCGTGGTGTGATCTCTTCTTCCAGCCAAAGCCCGTCGCCGGACAGGCGGTTACGGGTGCGGATGGCATCCGGGTGGACCACTTCCCATTGCAGGCTGACTAAAGGCAGCCAGCGGATGGTGGCTACCCGGAACCCGGTATCGTTGGGGAAGTCAGCCTCGGCTTGCACGGATTGGGATGTGGCGTTGGCCTGTTTGTCTGCATGGAGTCGGCGGCGGATCGAGAAACCGGCGATCAGCACCAGCAGCAGACTGCCGAGCACAATGGCAAGGGCACAGATGGTCAGGGCAAATACCACCAGGTCCATACGACCGTAGCCCCAGGTCCGCAGTGCCAGAAGCAGGAAGCCGAGAACCAGCAGCCCGGTCAGGGGCAGCGGAAAGCGCTCCCGGCACCAGAGCCAGAGCTTTGCGGCCCGCTCAATGTGGGGTGCCATCGATGCCATCACAGTCCGCATCAATTACTGTCCCGCAGCCCGCCCGGGCGTTGAGTCGGACCCCGGTCACCCACCCGCGCCAGGCAGTGTTCCATGATGCGGTTGTTGACACTGTGCACCAGGTGGCGGGCATTGATGGTCTGGGGGATTTCGATGAAGATCATGCCCAGCAGGATCAGCACCGGATAACCCCGCATGTCGTTGAACAGGTAGAGATAGATGGCCACCGCGGTGGCCAGCAGGTTGATCACCCCGCGCAGCCAGCGCTCCAGGTAGAAATGATTGAGGCCCAGGAAGAACAGTGCGTTGAGCCGTTTGTACACCGACAGGCTGCGCAATTGCCGACCTTCCAGCTCAAGGTAGCGCTTGCGCTGCTCGTCCGGCAGATTACGCACCCGGTTCCGCAACTCCGATTCCTGCAGATTCAGTTCCTTTTCCGAGAACATAATCCGGTTTCCGCGCCTTGACTGTACCGGCGTCCGGTACAGCGATCCACTGTCAGGCAGTCCGCTTCTGCCAGAAGATGACAGAGAGCAGGATCAATGCCCCCGCGATGTGATAATACACGCTAAGCGGTGGCCACAACAGCAGGCCGGCGCTGACCAGCAGCAGGGCGGCGGTTACCGGCGTCAGGGCCTTGTCCAGGCGCCAGTGCAACAGGCCCGCCATGGCGTAAAGCCCCAGGCAGGACCAGAAGAAAATGTACAGGCGTTCCGGCCAGGTGCCCGAGATCAGTGGTGAATAGGCAAACAGCACCGGCACAAGGTACAGGCCCTTGGCAACCTTCCAGGAAGTGACACCGGTGGCCATCGGTTTGGTGCCTGCGATGCCGGCAGCGGCGAAGGCGGCCAGGCAGACCGGCGGTGTCACATTGCTGTCCTGGCTCAGCCAGAAAATGATCAGGTGGGCACTGAGCAACATGCCGGTCAACAGTTCCGGACTCAGCAACTCCTCGCGCATCAATTGTTTCATCTCCAGCGGCATTTCCCGCAGCGCAACGGCTGCATCACCACCAAACAGGTCCAGGGTTGCCTGCACACTGTCCGGAATACCGCCAGCGCGTATTGCGGCCAGCAATGCGTCATGACTGATCAGGTCGAACAGGATGGGCGCGGCAAGGGTCGCCAGTACGATGTAGGAGGCGGTCACCGGCAGACCCATGCCCAGGATCAGTGAAGCGAAGGCAATCAGGGCCAGGCTGATCAGCAGATTGCCCTGGGCCCATTCCACGATCATCAGGGAGAAGGCGTTACCCACGCCGGTGGTGGTGACCACGTTGATCACCAGGCCTACGGCGACCAGCAGCAGGGCGGTGGACATCATGGTGCGCATGGCGTCGACCGTGGCCTCGAAACATTCCTTCGCTTTCATCGGTGTTGGCGAGAGCCAGGATGAGACGATCACGGCAGCAATCGCGAAGGCGGCCGCGCGGATGGGTGTGTAGCCGGCGACCAGGAGGCCCACCAACACCACCAGCGGAAAGATGAAATGCCAACCGCTCTTGACCACATTCCACATGCTTTCGTGTTCCCCGGCCTGATCCGGTCGCAGGCCGAGTCGCTTGGCCTCGATATTGACAAAGAAACTGACGGTCAGGAAATAGAGCAGCGCGGGCAGTGTGGAGACGGCGATCACCGTGAGATAGGGGATCTGTGTGTAGCTTGCCATGACAAATGCGCCCGCGCCCATGATGGGGGGCATCAGGGCACCGCCGGTGGACGAAGCGGCCACCACACCAGCGGAGAATTTCGCGGGAAAGCCCGAACGTTTCATCATCGGAATGGTGATCACCCCGGTCGAAACGGTATTGGCGACCGCGGAACCGGAGACCGAGCCCATCATGCCGGAACCGACTACAGCGACCAGACCCGCGCCACCAGTGAAACGGCCGGCCAGGCAGCGGGCGAAATTGACAATGAAATCGCCGGCCCCGGACTTGAGCAGGAAGGAGCCGAACAGGATGAACATGAAGACAAAGGTGGCCGAGATGTTGGCGGTCAACCCGAACATGCCCTCGGAGCTGAAGAAGCTGCGGTACAGCACCGTTTCCGCATTGAGTCCGGGAAAGTAGAAAACCCCGCTGATATACCGGCCCAGGAAGAGGATATAACCCAGGGAAATCAGGATCAGGATGGGCATGAACCAGCCTGTGGTGCGGCGGGTGAATTCGATGGCCAGCAGGACCGCGACGCTGGTGAACAGATAGTCTGACCAGATGAATTCGGTCTCACGCGCGTAGAGTGCGTTCTCGAAGAGTATCAGATAGATCGGTACGGCCACCGCTACCACTGCCAGGGCGATGTTGATGACGTATTGCAGTGGGGATGGCCCGGCATCGTCCTCGCCCCGGCGTTCATTGGCAGCCAGGGCGCAAAGCGCGACGAAACCACCAAAATGGATGGCCGAGAACCAGAGCTCGGACATGGTGGCAAACACATTGGTGTAGAAATGGAACAGGGCAAAGAGGAAAGCGGCCCACTTCAGAAAGGGTGAATGCATGGTGGTACGATGGCTCCGGTTTTATTGTTCTGTTGTGGTAGCGGTTTCCAGGCCCTCGAGACCAGCGGGCCGGTCTTCGCCCGGCAGTATCAGTTCCTCGGGAATCTCCAGGCCCTGTTCGCGATAGTAGCGAATGGCGCCGGGGTGCAGGGGCGCGCCGAGGCCACGTACGGCGAGTTCCAGTTCCATTTCCCGGGTGGCCCCATGAATGTTCTGCAGCGCGGTGAGATTCTCCCAGATGGTGCGGGTGATGTGGTAGACGGCATCCTCCGGTATATCACGGCGCGTGGCCAGTACATTAGGACTGGCCACCGAACGCACGGTGCGGCTCTGGTTGGGATAGGTTTCCGGGGGGAATTCGTACCAGTCCCAGAGGTTGTAGCGGCGGTTGATGGCCTCCAGCTGCTCCTCGGTGAAATCAAGGATGGTCAGGCGATCACCCAGCTGCGCGAAAGCCTGGGTGATGGCACTGACCGGCGCACCGGCGGGCACGTTCATGCCCACGATATTGCCGTCCTGGATGGCATTGGCCGCGCCACCATACCCCATCCAGGCCAGGCTCATGCTGTTCTCGTAGTCGATGCCGAGGGCATCGAGGATGTAACGACCGGTCTGTTCCGCGCCCGAGTTGCGGGCACCCAATACAAAACGCTCGCCACCGAGATGGGCCAGGTCGCTAAGGTCACCGCTGCGTACCAGGCGATTGACCAGGACAAAATGCTCGACGTTCTGCCACATGGCGCCGACCGAGCGCAGATGTTCCTGTGGCCGGCTCACCGGCCCTTCACCGGCCCAGCCCCAGGCAGCAAAGGCGCCCTGCAGCAGGGCAAACTGGGCCTGGTTGTCGCGCAGCAGCTTGATGTTCTCCTGGGAGCCGGCGGAACTGATGGCGGAGAGGGAAATGCCGTGTTCGGGTTCGAGCTGGGATTTGGTGATGGTGGCAATGGCCACCCCGATGGGATAATAGGCGCCGCCGGTGGTGGCGGTGGTGAGGATATAGGGCCGGTTACCGGCGAGATTTTCCGAGCAGGCAGTCAACAGGACTGCGAGTGCCGTGCACAGTGCAAACAGCTTCATTGGCCAGTGGTCCCCATCCCCGTTTTTGTCATTATGTCATGCCCCGCTGCCCGCTCGGTACTCCGCCAGGCAAGCACAACGGGGGCTGATATAAACATATTTGCCTGCCGGGCTCAATCCATGGCGGCCAGCACGGCTTCTGCCAGCTCCCAGACCGGTCGCGGGCCGCTGGTGGTCAGTCCCATACGCAATACCATCAGGTCGTGTTCCGGGAACAGCAGGATGTTCTGGCCTTCAAAACCCGACAGATACACCATATCCGTTGGCAATTGCGGGAAGGGGCGGTCCTGCGGATTGTCCGGGGCACCCGCGTTGAGCCAGACCTGGGCACCATAATTGCCCCGCGCCGCCGATTCCACGGGACGGGTGCTGTACTCCACCCAACCCTCCGGGAGCAGGCGCTCGCCATTCCAGATGCCGTCCTGCAGATAGAGCAGGCCGAACCGGGCCCAATCCCGCGGTGTTGCGTACATATAGGAAGAGCCTACATAGGTGCCGCTTTCATCGGGTTCCAGGATGGCCGATTGCATGCCCAGCGGAACGAAAAGCTGTTCATGCGCATAATTCAGGTAATCATGCCATTCATCGAACAGCTGGCGCTGCATGCGTGAAAGGATATTGGTCGTGCCGCTGGCATAGGACCAGTGTGTGCCGGGAGGATGTGCCAGTTCCTGTTCCGCAGCAAAGGCGCCTGTGTTGCCGGTGGTATACAGCATGCGGATCACATCGGACATGGAGCCGGCCGTGTACACCTCGGAGAAGTCGAGCCCGCTGTTCATCTGCAACAGCTGATGGGTGGTGATCGCGCCTCGCGGGTCATCCGGCGCCTCCCATTCGGGTACCGGCGCGGGTGCCTGGATATCCAGCAGGCCATCCTGTTCCAGCTGCGCGGTGAGGGCGGCAGTGACAGTCTTGGCCATGGACCAGCCGAGCTGGGGAATGTCGGGATACCAGCCGGGTGCGTACCGTTCGGCGATGATGCGTCCCTCGTGCACGATGATGACCGCCCGGGTGCGGATGTCCTGCTCCGGTTCGATATCAAAAAATGCCCGTGTGACCGCACTGTTGATTTCGTTCAGATCCATGCCGGGAATATTGCCCGGCATGGACACCCGGCTGCCGTGCGGCCAGTCCCGGTCACTGTTGGCCAGCTCATGCGCAGCAATGCGCAGGGAGTCGTATTCCGCTCGAAGCTCGCGCACACTGCGATCATTGATCAGGGTGCAACCGATCCGGGGGCGGAACAGGGCCTGCACAAAGCGATCGTCCAGGCGTGCAGTGGCCGTGTCGGTCTCGATAAGAAATTCGACGGCATCAAGGTCGGGGTTGGCCAGTTCTTCGGCCATCACATCCTCACGATTCCGGCCGGAAACAAAAACCGAAGAACAGAGGCGCTTGGCCGCGCTCCCCAGCATGATCCGGGTTTCCGGCGTCATCTCTGCGCTGGCGACCGGTTCCTGTTGAATCGGGGTGGGCTCATCAATGGTGGCCGTGTCTTCTTCCGATGTGCAGGCGCTCATCAATGTCAATACACCGAGGGTGAGTGGTGCCAGCAAAGAGAGCCGGTCATGGATGGACGTTGGGGTGCTGTCTGTTGTCATGGCTTCAGTTTAAAGCAATGCCCGGGATTGGCAAAGCGACTCTTTTGCGCTGCTCTGCCCGGGCCGTGCCGATTGCATAAGCGCCTGGTTTATGCTGTATTGATGGGAATATCGGGCCATATGGAGCATACGGATACGGTGTCAACAGGGAAGCCGCAGTGACCACAGAGATTGCCATGGTGTTGATCATCCTAGGGGTGGCGATGCTGCTGTTCGCCACCGACTGGGTGCGGATGGACCTTGTGGCGCTGCTGGTCCTCTGTGTGTTGGCCATCACCGGTCTGGTCGGCACCGAGCAGGCCATCTCCGGATTCAGCCACCCGGCCGTGATCACGGTCTGGTCGATGTTCATACTCAGTGAAGGATTGACACGTGCCGGCATTGCCGATGCCCTGGGGCGCCGGGTGATTGCCGTGGCCGGCAGTGGGGAGGTCGCGCTGATCGTGGCCATCATGCTGCTGGCCGGAGTGCTCTCCGGGTTCATGAACAATATCGGTGTTGCCGCGCTCCTGTTGCCGGTTGTGGTCGGGGTGGCCAGGCAGTCTGCGCTTGCCCCGTCCCGTCTGCTGATGCCCATGGCCTTCGGATGTCTGCTGGGCGGGGCTCTGACACTGATCGGTACGGCCCCGAACCTGCTGGTCAGTACCGCGCTGGTCGACGCCGGTGAAGCGGGATTCGGTTTCCTGGACTTCGCTCCGGTGGGTGTACCGATCCTGTTGGTGGGCACCCTGTTCATGGCGCTTGTCGGGCGTCATCTGTTGCCACAGCGCGATCCAATGTCCCGCCGTGAACAGAGTCGTGATCTGCGTGCCATGTATGGCCTGGAAGAGCGCATTTTTGCCGTACGGGTGACGGACGATTCCCTGCTGATCAACAAGCGTATTGCCGATACCGGCCTGACCAGTGCGGCCGGCCTGATGATTGTGGCACTGACCCGCGCTGGACAGACGCGTGCCCTGCCTTCAGCCTCCACCCGGTTGCAGGCGGGTGACACCCTGCTGGCCCAGGGCCGACTCGACCGCTTCAATATCCTGAGACAATGGAGTCAGTTGTCCATTGAACGCGAAGCCCCGATCCTGCATGAAAAACTGTTGGAGGGAGCCACCCTGTACGAGGTTACGCTCAGTGAGCAGTCACCGGTGCTGGGTGTCACGGTGGCGCCAGGTGATTTCTATCAACGCTATGGTGCCTGGTTGCTGGCCATTCGCAATGACAAGGGAGTGAAGCGTACCCATCTCAGTGAGCATCCGCTTGCAGCCGGTGATCGGCTGTTGATCCAGGCGGACGAAAAAGCGATTGCGGCCCTTCGTGACCGTTATGAGCACCTGGATGCCGAAGCGCTGAAGCCGGACAAGGTCCAGGAGCTGTACCAGTTGGATGAACGCCTGCTGGTGATGCGGGTGCCCCGTGATGCGGCGTTGACTGGCCGGACAGTGGGAGAATCACGCCTCGGCAAGGCCTTCGATTTCAGGCTCATGGCGATTTTCCGTGACGGTGACTTTCTCAGGCCCTTGCCTCCGGAGCAGACCATTGAAGGGGGTGACCTGCTGCTGGTGCAGGGTCGGATGGAAGACTTCGACATGTTGCGGGGTCTGCAGCAGCTGCAGATACTGGATGACGCGACGCCATATCTGCGTGTATTCGATCAGGGCAAGATTGACATGGTGGAGGCCACCATCCACCCGCACACCCCCCTGAACGGCAAGACGGTGGCCGATCTGAAATTGCGGGACACTTACCAGGTGGAAACTGCCGCGGTATGGCGGGGCGAGCGCTCCTACCGTTCGGGTCTGAAGGAGTTTGTGCTGCAGCGCGGTGATGCGCTGCTGCTGGTGGGACCGCTGAAACAGCTGGCGCGGTTGAACGACAACGCCGATCTGATCATTCTCAATCCGGTCAGTGTCCCGGATACGGACACCAGCAAGGCTCCATTGGCTGCTGGTCTGATGCTGACCGTGGTCCTGCTGACCATGACCGGTCTGCTTCCCATCTACATTTCTGCAATCCTTGGTGCGGCGCTCATGGTGCTGACGCGTTGCCTGACCATGGAAGATGCCTACAAGGCGATTCACTGGCGCTCGATTTTCCTCATTGCCGGCATGATGCCGCTGGGTCTGGCGATGCAGTCGACGGGCACGGCGCAGTACCTGTCGGGACTCATGCTGGGCTTCACTGGTGAGTATGACCCCTGGGTGAGTATTGCCGGACTTTACATGCTGACGGTGTTGGGCACCATCATCGTGCCCACCGTGGTGCTCGTGGTCTTGATGGCACCCATTGCGCTGTCTCTCTCGGCCACTCTGGCGGTGGCGCCCCAGGCGGCCATGATGGCCATAGCTATTGCTGCCGCCGCCAGTGTGGCCAGCCCGGTTTCCCATCCGGCCAATGTGCTGGTGATGGGTCCCGGTGCGTATCGCTTTACCGATTTCCTCAAGTTGGGCCTGCCGCTGACCATTCTGGTTTTCATTGTGGCGGCGATACTGGTGCCGCTGGTCTGGCCGCTTCATCCATAGGCCAACGGGGAATGATTCCATGACAGTCCTGCGGGAGTCTTGCCCGACTCATGGCCATGGTGTCTAATGGCCCGTGTATCATCCACCGATCAAATTCAAGGAGGTGTCCAGTGAGACATTTGGCACAGAAATCCGTAGCGACGTTCATTTTCCTCATGTCCTTCACTTTGATGGCCGGCTCGGTCAATGCGCAACTGGCCGACGGCAAGCGCCTGACCGCCGAAGCGGTGGACGGCATCATGGCGGCCGCACAGGCCGAGGCACAGGCCAATGGCTGGAATGTGACCATAGCGGTGGTTGATGCCGGAGGACATCTGCTGCAGCTCAAACGTCTGGAAGGCGCCAATACGGCGACCGTCGACATCGCCATCGGTAAGGCACGCACTTCAGCCGGCTTTGGTGCGCCGTCGCAGGTGTTCCAGAATATGGTGCCGAACCGTCAGGCATTCCTGTCCGTATCCTCGGACCTGGTTCTGCTTGATGGTGCAGTGCCGATCACCGCGGATGGTCAGGTGCTCGGTGCGGTCGGTGTGTCCGGCGTGGCGGCAGAGAATGACGCCCGGATAGCCCAGGCAGGTGTGGACGCCCTGGAGCAGTAAGCTGCATGACCTTTGATCAGGCCATCATACTGGCCATTCTTGTCACCGCGATGGCCATGTTCATCTGGGGCCGCTGGCGCCATGACATGGTGGCGGGCGGTGCTCTTCTGGCCTGTGTCTTTGCGGGCCTGGTGCCGGGTGGTGAGGCCTTCGCCGGCTTTGGCCATCCGGCCGTGATCACGGTGGCTTGTGTGCTGGTGTTGAGCTACGGCCTGCAGCGCACTGGTGCGGTTGATCTGCTGGTTCAGAACGCCCTGCCGTCCAAGGCGGGCGACACGCTCAGTATCTTTAGCCTGACGGCTTTGGCGGCCGCCCTGTCAGGCTTCATGAACAATGTGGGAGCATTGGCGCTCCTGATGCCTGTTGCGGTGCAGATTGCGGATCGCCAGGGTTTACCGCCGGGCCGCGTACTCATGCCGCTGGCCTTCGGTTCCATCCTTGGCGGCACCACCACCCTGATCGGCACTCCCCCCAATCTTATCGTCTCCGGTTATCGGGAAACCGCGGGCATGGGCCATTACGGCATGTTCGATTTCACGCCAGTCGGTTTGTCCATTGCCGTGGTGGGTGTCCTGTTCGTTGGCTTGATCGGCTGGCGCCTGGTGCCGGTGCGCAAGCAGGCTGAAGGGGTCAGTTTTGATACCGGTAAATACCTGACCGAAGTGCGGATCACACCTGATAGCAAGGGAGTGGGTAAGACACTGCGCGAGGTTGAGGTGATCCTGGACAAGTCCGATGCGCAGATTGTTGGTCTGGTGCGCCGGGAGGTCCGGGTGATCGCTCCGTATCCGCGGCGGGTATTGCGCGATGATGACATTCTGGTCATTGAGGCCGACCCCGAGACCCTGGGAGCGGCACTGTCCAGTCTGGGCTTGAAACTGGAAGAGGAAGTGCTTGATGAGGAAAGCGACGTCGAAGAGGAAGGAGCGGACGTAGCGTCCGAGGAACCTGACACTGATTCACCCAGGGAGGTTCGGTCCAGCAAGCGCAAAACGGATGCGAAGCGGCTTGAAGCGGTGAAGCCTGATAGGAGTGAGTCTGGAAACGGGGACGTCGAAGACGATGGGAAAGAGGAGAAAAAGTCTTCTTCCCGTGCTGATGAACTGGTATTGCAGGAACTGGTCGTGATGCCGGGTTCGGCCCTGGTGGGCCGGACGGCCACTGATATTGAACTGCGCACCCGCTACGGTATCAATCTGCTGGCCGTTTCCCGACAGGGCCGCCGCTCCGTCAAACGACTGCGTTCGACCGCGCTGCAGGCTGGGGATGTGATCCTGATGCAGGGAGTTCCCGAGGCGGTGTCCAGCTTTGCTTCCGATTATGGCAGTGTGCCACTGGCGCAGCGGGACATTCGCGTGCCGGTCAAGGGGCAGGCCCTGACGTCTGGGGGGATATTCCTCGCGGCAATCGGGCTGACGGCATTCGGTGTCTTGCCCGTGGCTATTGCATTTGCAACGGCTGTGCTGGTTTATATGGCACTGCGGATCGTGCCGCCGAGATCGGTGTACACCGCAGTGGATTGGCCGGTGATCATCCTGCTTGCGGCCCTTTTGCCGGTGGCTGGCGCCATGGCCGATACAGGAACCGCTGATCTGCTCGCCACGGCATTATTGGGAACTGTGGCTCAGGGACACCCGGTGATTGCCTTGGCTCTTATCCTGATTCTGACCATGACCTTGTCGGATTTCATGAACAATGCGGCCACGGCGGCAGTCATGTGTCCTCTGGCGATCAGTATCGCCTTGCAACTGGACGTGAACCCTGATTCCTTCCTGATGGCCGTGGCCATTGGTGCCTCCTGCGCCTTTCTGACTCCCATCGGGCATCAGAACAATACCCTGATCCTGGGGCCCGGAGGATTCAAGTTCAGTGACTACTGGCGCCTGGGCGTGCCAGTGGAAGTCCTGGTCGTGGCAGTAAGTGTACCAGTGCTGCTGCTGGTCTGGCCCCTCTAGGATCCCTGGGGCAGGGCGGGGATTCAGAAAATGGTATCGATGTCCCGGGGACGGGCGATGAAATAACCCTGGGCGTAATCAATCCCCAGCTCTCGCACCGCTTTCAATACCTCTTCACTTTCGATGTATTTGGCGATGGTTTAACCCTGGGCGTAATCAATCCCCAGCTCTCG
>PWQG01000139.1 GCA_003556835.1 Gammaproteobacteria bacterium | reverse complement strand
TTTGCCGGAGGCATCGATATTCCCGTCAATCACTGGTTGTTCTTTTCCCTGATCCTGTTCAGTATTGGCTGGACATTCGGACTGAGTGTGGCTGCCTATTACCGCTCGCATCAGCAGGTCATGCAGTTGGCCCGGGAGGACTCCCTGACGGGATTGCCCAACCGTCGGAGCATCGACGAGGTGCTTCAGCGCCGCCTGGCCGAGGCACGCCGCAGTCGTGAAGTGTTCGCCGTGATCATGCTCGATGTGAACCGCTTCAAGGAGGTGAACGATCAGTTTGGACACAGTGCAGGAGACCGGGTGTTGGCGATCATTGCCGAGCGATTGCTGCAGGCTGTGCGGGATGCTGATTTTGCCGGTCGGCTGGGTGGTGATGAGTTTCTGGTGGTTGCCCGCGGCATGGACGAGGGGGCTGCGCTGCAGGCACTGATCCAACGGTTGCGCGGAGAGGTCAATGGATCAATCATCCTCGGTGGTCAACACATTGAAGTGCAAATCAGTGTTGGCACGGCAGTCTGGCCGCATGATGGTGACTCGGTGGATGAACTTCTTGGCGTCGCAGACAGACAGATGTACCGGGACAAGCCCGGTTATCGCAGTGCAATATGATACGACTTGAACTGGATTTTCAGCTGGATTACCGGATCGACGGGGACAGTGCCGATTTTGTTTTCCTGATACACCCGGCACGCACACAGCGGCAGATCCTCGTGACCGAGTCGCTGTCAATCAGCCAGGCAGTCGAGCCGCGTGTGCAGACCGATGCCGGTGGCATCAACCGGACCATGCAGCTGCGGGCCCGGAACGGTCTCTTGCAGGTACACTACCAGGCGACGGTGGATATTGATCATCACCACACCGATCCAGATGCCATCGGGGAGGTACCGGTACATGCCTTGCCGATTGACGTCATACCTTTCCTGCGTCCGAGTCGGTACTGTCAGTCGGACCGGCTGCTCACCTTCACCCTGGACACGTTTTCCCATCTCACGCCCGGCTACCGGCGGGTTGAAGCCATCTGTCAATGGGTATACGAACATGTGCGGTTCATGCGCAACCGCTCTGATGCCAGCACTTCGGCGATTGAGACCCTGATCAGTCGGGCTGGCATCTGCCGGGATTTTTCGCACCTGATGATTGCCTTGTGTCGGGCGCTGGGAATACCGGCCCGCTTTGTCAGTGGTACCGACTACGGCACGGACCGGAGCTGGGGGCCGCCTGACTTTCATGCCTATGTGGAAGCGTATCTGGACGGTGGTTGGTACATTTTTGATCCCGGTGGCATGGGTATCCCCATGGGCTTTGTGCGCCTGGCCAGTGGTCGGGACGCCGCGGATGTCGCTTTCGCCACGATTTACGGCGATGTGATGGCCGGGGTGCCGTTGGTGGAAGCCCGCGCCTTGCCGCACCCGGACGGTATCGGCCTTTATCCCCACCATTGCCCCACTGCCCTTTCGACAGATCGCTCCGACTGAGGTCATGGCTGCGGTACAATGACCGGCATGAAGTGGACTGATCCTCACGAACTCCGACCCGGCAATGTGCTGGAACGCGAATGCCTGGATTGCGGCATGCTGCACCAGCTCCCTGTCCCGAGCATCGTTGACAGGAAGCAACATGTGGCCTGTGAAAAATGTGATGCCTCCCTGATGGAGCAGGGCGACGGCTCCACGCTGACAGTGGATATCGCCCATCAGCGGGAGACGGTCAATGAGGCGCTGGACAAACTGGACCAGGCACTGGAACAGGCCTGGTCGGGCAATACGAGCCGGCTCCGCCTGATAGTGGGTGGCGGGGCGATCCGGGACGCGGTTCTGGGTGAGCTGTATTTCCGGCGTAGCAGGGGTGTGGTACTGGATTACACGGATGGAGCAGGGGCGCGTCGGGGTGCCTTGATGATCCGTATTCGCTGATCGATCAGGCATCATCTCCCGTGGGCTTGCCGTTCTGCCAGGGCCATTTGCGATTCAGCTCCACTTCCATGGTGAAGCTCAGGAACGTGCGGATGAGCACGACCAATGCCAGCGCGCCAACCGTTTCAAAGGTGAGTTCGACCGCCACGGTATAGATGATGTCGGCCGCGATAAGAAACTCCAAGCCCAGCAGGATTCCTCTTCCCAGTCGCTGTCGTACTTCCTGGAAAACCGACTCCTTGTCCTCGCGCCTGATCAGTCGCATGATTGCATGGCAGAGCGAGTACAGGGCAGCCAGAGTGATGATGGCCACACCGAATGCTTCGATCAGGGCGGCACACCAGGCGGCTATGGCAGTTATGGTGTCGGGCATGCGAGGTATTCCAATTCAGGAAAAGGCTGGCTTCATCATAGGGTGAAAGTATGTTATCCGCAATGAACGGCCCCCCGGCCGGGTCCGATATCCGAGCCATGCTACCATGCAGAAGATTGTGGAGATCTGCCCATGCTGAATGATGCACAGTACATTGCCCGCAAACGACCTGGTGTGCTGATGCCTGTCATCGCATTCCTGTGGACCCTGTTATGTGCCGCGTCGGTCAACGCGGAACCGTGGGCCGGGTCCCTCTCCGCCGAAGAAGTGGCCGCCCAGCGGGACTTGTATCTGGAGCTGCGTGAGAAGCTGGCAACGGACCCGCACACCGACATTTCAGCCCATCGTGCAACGCTGGCTGATTACCCCTTGCTGCCCTATATTGAATACAGTGCGCTGCAACCCCGCCTGGATACCCTGCCGCGCGCTGATGTCGACCGTTTTCTGGAACACCATGGCGGTACCTACCTGGGGCAGCGATTGCGCCGTGCCTGGGTGGCGGAGCTGGCCCGGCAGGAGCAATGGGAAGATGTCGTCCAGTATCACGACCCTGCCAACACCTATACTGCGCTGAGCTGCCATGCGCTTCACGCACGGCTGCAAACCGGTGATGAAACTGCGCTGGATGAGGTGCTGCCCCTCTGGGACGTGGGGCGTTCCCAGCCCAATGAATGTGATCCGGTGTTCGAGGCCTGGATGGATGCGGGCCACCTGACCCCTGAGCTGGCCTGGTCGCGCTTCGGCAGATCACTGCGTGCTGGTCAACGGGGACTGGCACGTTATGTTGCAGGTCTCATGCCGGAGCGAGAGCGGGAGCTGGCCGGTCTCTACTTGCAGGTCGACAGCCAGCCTGAACGGGTGGCGCGGGATGAAGCACTTGATCAACGCCTGCCGGAAATGCGGGAAATCATTCTGCATGGTGTCCAGCGTCTGGCGGTGATCGATGCTCCCCAGGCGATGCTGCATCTGCAACGGCATCACGCGCGACATGAATTTTCCTCGTCTGACATGCTGGAGATGCAGCGCTTCATTGCCCTGCGCCTGATCATCCAGGGTTTCGCCAGAGAAACCGAATCCCTGCTGAAGAACACGCCCGAGCTGGCCACCGAAAACCTGGTCAGTACCCTGATCCGTGACGCCATGCGGGCAAAGGACTGGGATCGTATCGCCGACTGGCTGGACTGGCTGCCCGAAGAGGCCCGGACGTCGGAACGATGGACCTACTGGCGTGCCCGCCTGCTGGAACAGCAGGGCGGCACGGAGCGTCTGGCGGAGGCCGAATCCCTCTACCGTGATCTTGCCGGGACCCGTAATTTCTACGGATTCCTGGCGGCTGACCTGTTGGGTCGGGAATATGAAATGCTGCACCGCCCGGTGGCAGTGAACGGCGAACAGCTGCAGGCACTCTACAGGGATCCGGGTATCCAGCGCGCTCACGAACTCTATCAGCTCGGCGATGAGGTCAATGCCCTCGCCGAATGGGAGCATACGACCCGCGATTTCAGCGATGCCGAGATTCTGTCAATTGGTCGCCTTGCGGAGAGCTGGGGATGGTATCGCAACAGTATCCAGGCAATGATCCGCATCGGT
>PWQG01000455.1 GCA_003556835.1 Gammaproteobacteria bacterium | reverse complement strand
GCCTGCCTGTATGCCGGAGAACTGCGCGACAGTCGCCTGGCCGTGGAAGCCGAATTCGAAACCCTGGATGGCAATCACCTTCGGGCCACACGCCTGGGCCGTGAGCTGCACTGGCAGAGCGCCGGACAGAATGTGGAAGCACCACCACTGCCGGAACACCACCTGCTACCCTGCTACACCCTGCATGTGGAGGACCTGCTGGCCAGCGATAATGCCACCGATGACAACATCGCCGAGCAGCTGCGACGGGAGCTGGCCGGTGGCTACGACATTGCATCAATTCGCGCGGAGACGCCGTTCCGTGTCACGGCGTTCCGGGCCAGAACAGCCAGCCAGCGCTTTGCCGAAGCCGAACGACAGCTGCGCGAACGCCAGCGCGAGCAGGAAAATCTGCTGCGCGACGAACAACGACTCGATGAACTGTCAGAAGAGCAGGCTGGCGCACTGGAAGCAAGACGGATCAGCGACGCCTGCCAACAGGCTCTTTCCCTGCTGGCCGCACAACACAAGCGCATGGAGCTGGAAACCCGTTTGCAGGATTTCCCGCAACACATGGCACGATTGCAGGGAGACGAACGCGAACAACTGGACCGGTTCCGTGCCAACCAGCAGCAACTGCAAAGCGAGCAGAAAGACCTGGAGTGGGAGGCCCGGCAGGCGCACAGCAGGCTCGAGGAAAGTGGCCTGTCCGGGCAATCCCTGCAGGAAGCGGATATCAATGATCAACGTCCGGAGCTCAAAGCCCTGCGCGAGCTCGAACACAGGATCCAGCAACGACGCGAAGAACTGGGCCGGGTAGAAAGTGCATTGCAGGACAGCATCACCGCGCTGGGTGGCGAGTCGGAGCGCCTGCCTTCACTCGATCCGGACAGCCTGCACGGAGTGGAAACACAGCTGACGGACAAGCGCCAGGTCGACTCCGAATTGCGGGAGCTGCTGGCTGCACTCGAACGCCTGCCCTCGCCGCAGGAACTGTCCAGTGACCCGGAACTGCTGCGTCTTGCCCGGCGCGAACTGCTGCATTGGTTGGCGTCGCCCGCTCCCGGTGATCAGCCCCGGCAGTTGCGCCTGGCCCTGATGCTGCTCTGCGCAAGTGCGCTGGGAGGCTCCGGCATCGCACTGTGGCTGCACCCTTCACTGGCGCCTTTGCTGTTGTTCCCCGCCGCGATTGGTATTTACCTGGGCTGGCGCTACTGGCCCCGGGCCGACAGGAATCGTGATCTGGCCCGCAGTCGATATCCGACCCACTCGGTCGAGGCGCCCGAGCACTGGCAGCAGGAGTCGGTTGAATCCCGACTGGAAACCCTGGACCGGGAGCTGCAACAGGCAGAACGGCGGAAAATGGACGCAGCCCGTGCCGGGGAACTCCGGCAACTGCTGGAAAAGCGCCAGGAGAAACAGGAAGAAATACACAGGGAGCTGGCTGCATTGGCACGGGACTGCGGTTTCGACCCGCAACGCCTGGATGCCTCACTGGAACGCTGGTTGCGGCTGGTCAATGATTTCGATCACAACCGCAGACGACAGCAGGATCTGCGCGCCGATCTGGCTCAGAATGAGACGCAGGCAGAACGGCTGCGAGAGAATCTACAACAGTTCCTCGAAAAATACGCAGAGAAAACCGACAAGCTCAGTGCTGACGCACTTGAGCATCGCCTGGAGCAGCTGATGGAACGTATCCGCCAGCGACAGCAGGCCCAGGCGGAGCTGCGGCGGATCGAACAACAACAGGAGCGCAAGCAACAGGATCTGCAACGCAACGAAGAAGCCATCAGTAAACTGTTCGAACGCGCTGCCATCCCCGACGAGGATGAACGGATATTGCAGGAACGGCTGGAACAGCTGGACGAGTGGAAGCGGCTCAACCGCGAACTGGACGAACACCGCTCCATCGAGCGCGACCGCCGCCGCCATCTGGAACAGGATCCGGAACTGCTGGCCCTGGTCGAAGCCGGGGACGAAGCCACACTGCTCCAGCAACAGGAGCAGGCCCACGAACGGGCTGAAAAACGAGACGGTCTGCTCGAGGAAATCACCCGCATCCGAAACGACATCAAACGCGCGGGCACCGAGCGTCAACTGGAAGCGGCCCGGGCCAAAGTGCAGCAAGCGCGCGATGAACTCGAGGACGCCCTGGAAGAAACCCTGTTCGCCGAAGCAGGTGCTTTCCTGCTGGACCAGGTCAGCCAGGAGCATGTCCGGACCAGCCAGCCGGCCGCCTTGCGCCAGGCCGCCGACTGGTTCGCACGCTTCACCCGGCAGCAGTTCCGACTGCACTTCAGTGGCGAGGCGGAAACCGGCTTTGCCGCCATCGACAGCAGTAGTGGTGAGCAACGGCGCCTGTCCGAGCTATCCAGCGGCACACGCATGCAACTGCTGCTCGCCGTGCGCCTGGCTTTTGCCCTGCAGGCCGAGCGTGGCCGCGAGCCCCTGCCGCTGATTCTGGATGAAACCCTGACCACCACCGACCCCGAACGCTTCCGTGCGATCGCGCAAAGCCTGCACACCCTGGCCCGGGACGGTGACCGGCAGATTTTCTACCTGAGCTCACAGCCTGGGGACATTGCCTACTGGCGTGAGGTCCACCCGGAAACGCGTGTCATCGATCTTCCGGCCATCCGCCAGCAAGCCGGCGCCATCTCGGATCCGGGCCACTTCGAACTGCCCGCGCCGGAAACCATACCGGCACCGGAGAACGATTCAGCCGAGCAATACGCCAGCCGCCTGGGTATCCCTGCCATCGATCTTTGGGCAGAAGCGGACAATATTCCACTTTTCTACCTCCTGCGTGATGACCTGTCCCTGCTGCAGCGTCTTTTGCAGGCCGGCATAAACCGTGTGGGTCATTTGCGCAACCTGCTGGACGGCGACATGACATCCATCCTGCTCAGTGCCGAGGAAGCCACCTGGCTGACACGCCAGGTCGAAGGGACAGATCGCTGGCTGCAGGCACGCCGGCGCGGTCATGGCCGGCCCGTGGACCGAACCGTACTGGAAGCGGCAAAGGCCGTTTCCGACCGCCAGCTGGACCGGGTGGATGAGCAGTGTCGGGAAGTCAACGGTGACGGGGCGGCCCTGATCCGTCGACTCGAAGACGGCCAGGTCAAACGCTTCCTCAGCAGCAAGATCGAGGAACTCCGGGACTGGCTCGAAGAACAGGGTCACATCGACCCCGAGCCCCCCCTGAGCCAGGCGGAGGTCGATCAGCACGTGCTCTCTGCGCTGACCACCTCCACCGACACCAGCGGGGAGACGTTGATCAAGGCCCAGGCACTGGCCGCCAGCCTGGAGAACGGCCTGCAACGCTGATCACCCATGACGCGGCTTGATGCCCTATTTCCAGGCCACTGCCGCACTGCTCGGCCCGGTCAGGGGGAACTGGTCGAAGCGGCGGAAACCGGCTTCACGACACCAGCTACGGAATTCGGCCCCGGTGTAGTCAAAAGCATCTCCCAGCTCGATGAGCATGTTCAGTGACATGAGTAGGCCGAAGGCGTTCTCCCGGCGCGCATCATCAATGATGTTCTCGATGACAATGAATGCCCCACCCTCGGGCAGTGCTTCCCAAGCCTTGCGGATAAGCAGCTTCTTATTGTCCAGGTTCCAGTCATGCAGGATGTTGCCCATAGTGATCACATCGGCCCCTGGCAGGGGGTCCTGCAGGAAGTCACCACTGAGCACCTCCACGCGATCCTGCAGGCCCTGCCCTTCGACATGAGCCCGGGCGTGGGGCGCGACCACGGGCAGATCGAATGTCCCCAGGCGCAGATGGGCATGATGCGTGGCCAGCACACAGGCGCACTGGCCCAGGGCCCCACCAACATCCACCACGCTCTTCACTCCGGAGAAATCGAACTTCGAGAGATCGGAAGAGCG
>PWQG01000053.1 GCA_003556835.1 Gammaproteobacteria bacterium | reverse complement strand
TCGACCCCTATAAGTCCAAGCACAGCCGGTTCATCCTGGATGCGCTGAAGGCCAAGGGCCACGGCCAGGTGGTCAACCGCAGCGAGATCATCCAGGATGACCATGGCCTGGAGTACATGAACCCGGGCGGCTCGCGCCTGGAGCCGGAATGGGTGAGCGTCCTGGTGGCAACGCTGGTCTACTCTGGCGATATCGTGCTCGCCATTCCCGGCAAGAAGTTCGACGCCACCGGCCTGCAGCAGCTGGCCGCGACCGGGATGGATGAGCTGGTCCGCTTCAAGCACCTGGAACAGCCCAAGGAATGGAACCTGCCGGCACTCAAAAGCCTGTTTGAGTTGCTGGGTATGTCGCCGGGCATGGCCCAGCTCGTCACCCAAGGCAAGGATGAGCCGGTGCAGGACCTGCAACAGGCGGTGGGCAAGATCGTCAAGCGCATCGTCATGACCCAGCAGACCCTGCGCGAGGGGCTGTCCTTCTGGGGGCTGGACCTGCTCGCGGGCACGGACCTGGCCAGCCAGGCCAGCGGGCTGGATGAGGCGAAGAGCTTCTTTGAATCTCTCCAGGCCTATTCCTCGCCGGGCAAGCTGAAGAACTTCCGCTACAGCGCGCCCGATATCCAGGCGCATGAAAAGGCGGTCAAGGCGCTGGGTGAGCTGGACGCCCTGCGCGAATTCATAATGGACCACGGCCCGACCGCATCCTGGCTCTCCACCGCCGAAGCGGTATTGCCCGCTGAGCATGACTGGGTAGATCGCATGAAGACTACCCGTCAGGATGTGCTGGATGCGCTCAAGAAAGCCGGCACGGGAACGCTGTCCAGCCAGTCCAGGGACATCGGGGCCAAACTGCAGAAGCTGAAAAAGGAATACATCACTACCTACATCGCCCTGCACACCAGAGCTCGGCTGGGCGTGAATGATGACAAGCGCAAGGCCGGCCTGCTCAACGACCCGCGTCTCCACACCCTGCAGAAGCTGGTCGGCATCGACCTGATGCCCCGCCAACAGCTGACCGAGTACCAGAACCACCTGGCCGGACTGAAAAGCTGCTTCGCCCTGACCGAGCAAGACCTCGACGCCTCACCCGTCTGCCCGCATTGCGGCTTCCGGCCGTCGGTGGAAACGGGCGCGGCAGCAGGCTCGCAGATGATTGACCAAATGGACACCCAGCTCGACAGCATGGTGGCAGCCTGGACTTCGAGCATCCTCAGCAACCTGGAGGATCCGATCACCCAGGCCAATATGGATCTGCTGAAGACTGATGACCGCGAACCGCTGGAAGCCTTCATCCAGTCAAAGGAACTGCCGGAACCGCTGGATACCAATTTTGTCCACGCCCTGAAGGAAGTACTTTCCGGGCTGGTCAAGGTCACCGTCAGTGCTCAGGAATTGCAACAGGCCCTGCAGGTCAACAGCGGCCCAGCCACCCCGGCGGAGATGAAAAAGCGCTTTGAGGACTACATTGATCAGCTCACCAGGGGCAAGGACCCGGCCAAGGTTCGGATCGTCATGGAATAAGCGATGACCAGGGATGAGCTGATCACCCGGCTGAAAGGCTACGAGTGGACGGACTTCGAGTGCAAAAAAGCCCGAGCGGATGTCCCCAAGGATGCCTATTCCACCGTTAGTGCATTCGCCAACACGGAAGGCGGTTGGCTACTATTTGGTGTTTCGGAGCAGGATGGCGAGCTCAAGATTTCTGGTGTCGACCCAAGAGCGTTTGACCGAGTCCAGGACGCCTTTCTGACCACCCTGCGTAGCGGGCAAAAGTTCAATCAGATCATTCATGCTGAGCCGCATGTGCATGAACTGGATGGGAAGCGAATACTGGCATTTTTCGTTCCGGAAGTCGGGCGTTACCAGAAGCCGGTGTATCTGAACGGCAATCCCAGAGAAAGTTTTGTTCGGCGAGCCGCTCGCGATGAACGCATGACAGCTAACGAGCTGCAGCGCTTCCTTCGTGATGCTGCCGATAGAACATGGGACGGGGCTGCTTGTGACCTCGAACTTGACAGAGATATCGATCTGGACACTCTGGATTGGTACCGGGATCAATTTTTCCGACGAAATCCGGAGCAAAGACAAATCGGAAACCCGACCGAGTTCCTGTCGGAGTGGAACTTCGCGGTACATGAGGAAGGCAAAGTGGTACCGACCCGCGCTGCCATACTTCTGTTTGGCACTGACCGCAGCGTGAGAGCGTTACTCCCACGCCCGGTACTCGATTACCAGCGTATCGATACCCGTTTCGAGATCTGGTCTTCCGAAGAGCGATGGCACGACCGAATCGTGTTTGAGGAAAACCTGTTCAAGACTTGGCGTGGACTGGTAGCCAAGTACTCCCGGATTGCAGAGCACCCCTTCAAGGTGGACCCGAGTACCCTTCGTCGCAGCGATGACCCACCAGACTATATCGCCTTTCGCGAGGCAGCGATCAATCTGCTGATCCACCAGGACTATGGCGACCAGCACCGCAAGGCATCGATTAAGTGGTTCACCGACCAGACTCAATTCTGGAACCCCGGCGATGCCTTCGCGACCACCGCACAACTACTGGAATCTAACGAAAAGGAAATTCGCAATCCGCTGATCGTCAACGCCTTTAGGCGGATCGGCCTCAGTGACCAAGCCGGCACCGGAATTCGCGCCATTCTGCGGAACTGGCACGAACTGGGTTATCGGCCACCGCAAATTCTGAACGACAAGTCAGCCAAGAGCTTCCAGCTGATCCTGAGCCAGGCACCCCTGATCACGGACGCCATGCGCCGCTTTCAGGCCAATCTCGGCGTACGGCTGGCCCCAGAACAGGCGGAGGTGCTGGCCCTGGCGGCAGATCAAAAAAAGGTGACAGCGGTTGGCGCCGCGATGGCGGCCGGAGGCAACCTGCAAAAAGGGCACGAGGCAATCGGCTACCTCATTGGCCAGCAACTGCTGACGGCGCTGGACGACGATACGGCCACCCTGGCCGAGCCAATCAGAAAACGCCTCAATCAGCAGGAAAAAGAATCAGCAGATGACGGTACCGGACAAGTCACCGGACAAGTCACCGGACAAGTGGAAGACTGGATAATCGAGATTCTGTCCGCTTGCCTGGAACCGAGAAAAAGCGCTGAAATTCAGAATATTACGCGCATCAAGCATCGGGAGACCTTCCAGCGCAACTATCTCGACCGCCTACTGAACGACGAACTACTTGTCCGGACCATCCCCGATAAGCCGCGTAGCCGATTGCAAGCGTATTGCACCACGGACAAGGGCAAAGCCTTACTGGAGCAGAACAGAGTATGAACGAACAATCAGATCTCGATTTTAACCAAAGTGCACAGGACTCCTCACGCACTGAAGGCCCCGTGACTTGTCTTGGCATGACTTTCAAGAACGATGAGGCCCGCCGCGCCCACTTTACCGAGGCGCTGCGCAAAAAGCTGCAGGACCCGGAATTCCGCAAGATCGAAGGCTTTCCCATCGGCAGCGACGAGGACATCCTGAACCTGAGCGATCCGCCGTACTACACCGCCTGCCCGAACCCGTGGATCGCCGACTTTATCGCCGAGTGGGAGGCGCAGAAGCCGAAACAGCCTGAAGGTTCCCACTATCACCGCGAACCCTTTGCGGCTGATGTGAGCGAGGGGAAAAACGACCCCATCTACAACGCGCACTCCTATCACACCAAGGTGCCGCACAAGGCCATCATGCGCTACATCCTCCATTACACGCAGCCGGGCGACATCGTGTTAGACGGCTTCTGTGGAACCGGCATGACCGGTGTAGCGGCACAGATGTGTGGCGACAAGGCTACGGTAGAGTCCCTGGGCTACCAGGTGAAGCCGGACGGGACCATTTTGCAGGAAGAGATGGATGAAAATGGCAAAAAGGTTTGGGGGC